>CAZHBM010000005.1:0-26945 GCA_964529945.1 uncultured Anaerolineales bacterium
TGGTCCTGCCCCAATATCGCGGCGGCCTGAGTGTGCGCCTGTACACCGCGCTGGTTGCCGCCGCCGCCGGCAGCGCCCGGCGCATCCTGACCGATTCCCAGGCCAGCAAGCACGACATCCTGGCGCGACTCAAGGTGGCCGAGGAACAAGTCGAGGTGGTCTACCTGGCGCCGGCGCCGTTCTACCGGTCAGTCGAAGACCTGGATCGCCTGGCGGACGTGCGCCAGAAATATGGCCTGCCGCCGTCCTTCGTGCTCTGGTTGTCGGGCTTCGACGTGCGCAAAAACGCCCGGGTCCTGTTACACGCCTACACCTGGGTGGCTGAGGCACTGGGAGAGGATTTTCCGCTGGTGATGGCCGGCCGGCTGCCCGGCCGGGATAGTGCCTTCTTCCCTGATCCGCGGCCGGTAGCCGTTAAATTGGGCCTGACAGACCTGGTATTCTTCCCTGGCCACATCGACGAGGCCGACAAGCCGGCGCTGTACAGCGCCGCTACCGTCTTCGTCTATCCCTCCCGCTATGAGGGTTTCGGCCTGCCGGTGTTGGAGGCCATGGCCTGCGGCACGCCGGTGGTGACCACCGAGACCAGCTCGCTGCCCGAACTGGCCGGGCCGGCCGCCTTCCAGGTGGCGCCCGACGACAGCCGGGCTATGGCAGCCGCCATCATTGCCCTGTGCACCGACCAGGAGCTGCACGCCTCGCTGCGGGCCGCCGGCCAACAAAGGGCAGCCCGCTTCACCTGGCGCCAGACGGCCGAACACACGCTGGAGGCCTACCGGCGGGCGCTGGCCTGACAGACAAAAAAGCCGGAGACCCGCTTGGGTCCCCGGCCGGAAGAAGCAAAGCTGTCTCAGGCGGCTGCGTCAGGGAATGGCGTAGAAGTTGTCGAACTCGACCACAACCTCGCTGCTGCTGGCCGAATAGACGAACAGGTTGAAATAGCCGTCGTCCTCCAGCCGGCTGGACGTTGTCTCCAACCGCTTGTCGTCGTTGATATACACTTTCACCAAGTCATTGGACGGCACCCGCTCGGTACGCAACTCGTTCCACTCGTCTTCGTCGATGTACAGCCCCTCGTCACCGGCTTTCAGACACTTGTACCAGTTTTTGCCCTCATCGTCGTCAACCCAGTTGAGCCAAAAGTAGGGCTGGTCCTTTCCATCGCAGCTCTTTTCGTCGGGTCGCACTTCCAGCGCCCAACGCTGGTCGTTGAAGTCGTTGCCGGTCGAGAAGTAGTAGCCGTACCACAGCTCATTGTCGATGTCCGAGATGCGCCGGGCATCCACCCCGATGGTGCCCAGTAGTTGGAAGGCCGGGCTGCGGGTGATAACGATACACTTATAGCCGTTATGGCCGCTGCGAATCTTGACCCGGTAATGGCCGCCGGTGTATTCGACCTTACACACACCGTTGTCACCCTGCGGCCAGATGCCGTCGGCGTAACTGCTGAAATCGTCGTAGTAGCCGGGCGGCGGTGCCGGCGACTTGAAGAGAACGGGCATAAAGACGTTGCGGCCCGGGATCTGCTCCACCACCACCAGTTGGCTGGCGCCGGACATCGGCCCGACACCGGTGGCGGTGACCACCGCCGGAGGATTGATATTGTTGACTCCCAACTGGCCGGCGATGGGAACGTCCTCCACCAGCTCAATCATCTGGTGCGGGGTGTTCATCCGGATTTCGTAGTCGAGAATCGACATGGTGCCGTAGATCTGGGTGAAACCGGATGCAAAATCACCATTCTTTACGATAATCGACTCCAGTGGCTCGGTGACTGTCAAGGGAATTGACCCCGACACGGTGACCGTTACCGGCAGGGTGGCCGAGGTGGTCAGGTCGATGGTCGTGGTCACCCGCGCCGTGCCACTGACGCTCAGAAAGCCACCTGAACTCCCGAAGACGGCCGACCCGCTGAAGTAGCCGGTTGCCACACTGGCGGCCGTTGCGGTCGAGACGTCCATAGCGCTCAATTGCGGCTGCCAGTCTACCTGGCTGACGGCCGGAACATCAGCAGTGTTGCCAGCCAGCGCCGGCTGGGGTGCGTAGAGGGCCAACCCCACCACGGCAGCCACGGCCATAGCGGCCAACGCCAACGCTGCTATTAGCTGTCGGCGCCTATCTTGGCACGCCAACAAAATCTTCATAGTTCGTTCACCTCCATAATACCGCTCGCACAAGCTAATTTTAGCATGGATGGGCCAAAGAATCCAGCCATAGAGGGCGAAATGATCCCCTTATATAGACGGCGAAAACCGCCGCCAGGTTCCCTATCGGAGCTAAATTTGTGTGCGGCAATGCGGCTATTGTATGGTATACTGCAAAACAAGACAATTTTGGCATAGGTGTTTCGATGATCCCACAGATCAACAATCTACCTCAATCCGGACGCGGCCCAGGGGAAAGCACACCTCTCCTGTCGGTCATCATTCCCAACTGGAACGGGGCCCGTTACCTGCAAACCTGTCTCGACGCACTATTGGCCCAGACCTACCCGGCCGTCGAGGTGATTGTGGTCGATAACGCCTCCAGCGACGATTCGGCGGCATTGGTGCAGGGAGGATACCCGCACGTCATATGGCTGCCCCTGGCCGGCAACCTGGGTTTGACCGGCGCCATCAATCGCGGCATCGAGGCCGCCGCCGGCCGGATTGTGGCCCCGCTGAACAACGACACCGAGGTGGCGCCCGGCTGGGCGGCCGAACTGGTCGGGGCGCTGCAGGCCTTTCCGGATGCCGGCATGGCGGCCAGCAAAATGCTGCTATTTGACCGCCGCAACGTCCTGCACTCGGCCGGTGACGCCTACCGGGTTGACGGCATTCCGGTCAACCGCGGGGTGTGGCAGGAGGACGAGGGCCAGTTCGATCAAGACGATTACATCTGGGGCGGCTGCGGCGGCGCTGTGGCTTACCGGCGGTCCATGTTGGAGGACATCGGTCTTTTCGACGAAGACCTGTTCATGTACTGCGAGGACGTCGATCTCAACTGGCGCGCCCAGTTGGCCGGCTACAAATGTGTGTTTGCCCCCCGGGCGGTGGTCTACCACCACTTGAGCGCCACCGGCGGTGGCAGCATTGCCAGCTATTACACCGGTCGCAACACGCTGTGGGTCCTGGCCAAAGACTACCCGGCCGAGCTGTGGCGGCGTCATTGGTGGGCCATACTCAAGGCCCAGTTGCGGATCAGTCGCGATGCGCTGAGGGCCTGGAGGGGCGCCGCCGCCCGGGCACGCCTGCGCGGCCAGGTGGCCGGCTTACTTGGCCTGCCCGGCTGGCTGACAAAAAAACGGCGACCGGTTCAGGCCGGCCGCCGCGTCCCGCTGGAACCTATCGAAGCGTTGCTGCTGCCGGCCGGAGAGCGGCCAGCCTAGCGGATGAGTAGTTATGCTTTTTGGGGCGGAATATATTCCGCCCCAAAAAGCATGAAGAGATAACGTCAGCCGGCCACCTGGCGGTGTATTGCCAGCAGGTCGGACAGAACGGCGTAACCCGTCTCTTTCTTGCCCGCACCGGGTCCTATCAACGTCACGTCGCTCAGTACGTCTGTCGAATAGGTGATGGCGTTGGTGGCACCGGTGACGCCGGCCAGCGGGTGCGTGTCCAGCAGCATCTGCGGCCCGACGCTGGCGACCAGGTGCCCATCCTGGCGCCGCAGGTGGCCGATCAGCTTCCAGTGCGCGCCCTGGTCGACCGCCTGCTGCAGGTCGACAGCCGAAAGGGCTGTGATGCCCTGCAAGGCCACGTCGGAAGGCGTCAAAGGCGTGCCCATCAGCACCGCCGCCAGGATCAGCAACTTACCCAACGTATCGTGCCCTTCAACGTCGGCGGTGGGGTCGGCTTCGGCGTACCCCAGGCGTTGGGCTTCCGCCAGGGCATCCTGGTAACTTTCGCCGGCCTCCATACGGGCCAAAATGAAGTTGGTGGTGCCGTTCAAGATGCCACGAATCTCGCGGATGCCGGAGCAGGCCAGCCCGATTTCGGCCAGGCGTAACGCCGGCGTACCGGACATCACGGTACCCTCGATGCCCCAAAAAACGCCTTGCCGCCGGGCCAGGTCGCTGAGCTCGCGGTAGGCCAGGGCCACCGGGCCTTTGTTGGTCGTCACCACGTGCTTGCCGGTCTGGAAGGCCGTACGCATGTGGTCGATGGCCGGCTGGCCGGTCTGCAGATCGGTCCAGGCCGTCTCGATCACCACCTGGGCGTTACTCTCGGTGATGGTGGTCAGGCTATCCCAGCCCCTTATTTGGCCGGGTGTATCAGGATAGGCAGCCAGCGAACCCGTCTGAGTCACCGTCTGCAACAATAGGGTGCTGTCCAGGCCTTCCGGATGATACAGAGACCCTTTCTGAACGTCGGACACGGCGGTGATGCGCGCCTCAAAGCCTTGCTCGGCCCACAGGGTATCCGCCCGCGACACGAGCAATTCCACCAGCCCCTGGCCTACGTTGCCGAAACCGATAATAGCCAGATTATGGATCATGGCCAGACTCCCTTCCAGCCCGCCCCAGGCCAGGCGGGCCACACGTTAACGTCGATCAAAATAGATACTCTTACCGGTGGCCGACAAAGGGATGCCAACGACCACGTCGGCGTCGATCAGCCCGGCCTGGCGCACCGCCAGACCCACGGTATACATGATGCGGTTGTCGGCATTCAGACTGGCGGCCGTCTTGACCGCCGACCCGACGGCAATTCCCAGGTCGATCAAGCGGAAAGCGCACTGAGGTCCGCGGAACTCACCAGCGTAGGTATTGGTGTTCAGGTCGGCGCAGGTCGGCTGGCCACAGGCTCCGCAGTCCAGCTGGGCCTTCTCCGCCGCCTGTAAGCCAATCAGCAGCACGACTTCAGAAGCGGTCACATTTTTCGAATCGCGGACCAGGGCCGCGCGGCCGGTCTCTTCACCGATGCGGGCCATCGTCTCCGCCAGGGTTACCAGGTCATCCCCTTCGAGGATGCGGGTAGTGATGTAGTCCTGACCGCGTGCCTTGGGCGCCGTTCGCGCGGCCACTTCCATCAGCTCGGCTACCATTTTCAACGCACTCATGCAGACCTCCTTGGATCAGTGTTCTATGTCACCTGTCTGTATCTCCACGCGGCTGTAGCCGGCGGGGTTTCGCAATTTCAAAACCGGCATGTGCTGCCGGCGGCGCCTGGCCCGGCGGGCATCCACGTCAGCGACCAGTACAGCGTCGCCGGTCTCGGGAGCGATTTCCAGAACCTCGCCCCACGGGCCGATAATTGCGCTGTGCCCGTAACGCCAGGTGCCGCCGGCATCCTGGCCGTATTGGGCGGCGGCCAGCACGAAGGCTTCATTCTCGATCGCGCGGGCACGCAGCAGTATCTTCCAATGTACCTTGCCGGTGGCCCGCGTGAAGGCCGCCGGCACCGCCAGCACCTCCGCGCCGGCGGCCGCCATCTGGCGGTACATTTCCGGAAAACGCAGGTCAAAACAAAGCGACAGGCCGAGGTCAAACTCGGGCAATCGGGCGATCACCAGCCGGTCGCCGGCCAGAATAGTCTCCGATTCGTTGTCGAACACCTGTCCGGGCAGATCAACCGTAAACAAGTGCATTTTTCGATAACGCGCCAGCAGGCTGCCTTCTGGATCAAAAACCAGGCTGGTGTTGTAGAAGCGCTGCGGGTCGGATGTCTGCTCGATCAGGCTGCCGGCGTGCAAAAAAATGCCGTGCCGGCGCGCCGCAGCCGCCAGGCGGGTCGAGCTCGGACCGGGCACCGGCTCGCTCATAGCAGGAAACCGGTCGTAGGCTCCCAGGAAGGTGGCATATTCGGGCAGGACCACCAATTGGGCGCCCTGACCGGCCGCCTGATCAATGAGCTCCAGGGCGTGACCGACGTTCTTCTCGCGCTCACCGGCGGAGCGCATTTGTATCACCGCGACGCGCATAACATCTCCTCGCAGGTAAGGGCAGGCCGAACCGGCGTTGTCATTATCAGGGGACAGACCGCCGGCGTCAAATCGCCGATAGCCCGAGGTGTGTCCCATTTTCCTGGTAGACAGCCCTGTGTGCCGGCGGGCGAGTTTGGGCTTTTCTGTATCTTGGGGTGGAAGGTTTTCCACCCCAAGATACAGAAAATACGGGACGCATCCACCGCCCGTGGGTGATTACACCTATTCGCCACCGGTAATGTTGCGGAGGCAAATCTGGGCGTTTTCATCGTGGCCGGCAGAGAAGAAACCGGCTAGAATCAACATAACAATAAAGAACGTATTGCCAATAGGAGTCAACGATGGTCTCACCAGCCCGCACGTCGAAAACCGGATTGTCTAGCATACGCTCAACCCACCCACGGCCGATTGGCCTGATCCAACGGGCAACGGCGGGTATCAAAAGACTTTTCAAAGGATCGCAGCCGGCAACACTCCAGATACGTTTCGCCCTGACCGCCGAAGAGACTGCGCCGGTGATCGCCTACGTGACCCAACACGACATCCGTTTCGTCGGCCGCCGAGACCTGGAGTGGTAGGCAATCCGGCCGGCGACAGACCTACAGGTAGCGCAGCCACAGGTAGGCGCTGGCCAGAATCAGCGACATTGTAGTTGTCAGCAGGCCGTAGCGCAAGAACGTCTTGAATTTGAAGGGATATCCACCGCGCTCGGCCAGGTTGGCCACCACCACGTTGGCCGAGGCGCCCACCAGGGTTGCGTTGCCGCCCAGACAGGCCCCCAGGGCCAACGCCCACCACAACGGCTCGACCTGCATCGTGCGCCCCAGGCTGTCAATGACCGGAATCATAGTGGCCGTATAGGGAATATTATCCACAATACCCGACAAAAAGGCCGAAAGCCATAGTATCAGCAGCGCCGTCAGCGGCAGGTTGCCGCCGGTCAGGTTCACGGCGGCCTGGGCAACGATCTCGATCAACCCGGCCTGGACCACCCCCTCGACCAGAATGAACAGGCCCACGAAAAAGAGCAGGGTCGTCCATTCAACCTCCTGCAGCGCGTCGTGAGGATCGACGCGGCCCCACAGCAACAAGATGGTCGCACCGGTCATGGCAATGGTGGCCGGCTGCAAGTGGATCAGCCCGTGAACCAGAAAGCCGACCGTGACGCCCGCCACCACAATCAGCGATTTGCGCAACAAACCCGGATTGGTGATCAATTGGCCGGCGTCCATCTTGAGCATGTCTCGCCCGCCGCCGCCGGCAACTTCCAGCTCTCTGCGGAACAGCAGGCGGGCCAGGCCCATGAAAGCGATCAGGATCAACAGGCTGATCGGCCCCAGGTTGGCCACGAAACGCAGGAAATCGATATTGGCGGCGCTGCCGATAAGAATGTTGGGTGGGTCGCCGATCAAGGTAGCCATGCCGCCGATATTGGAGGCCAACACCTCGGCGGTCAGGAAGGGAATGGGGCTGACCTTCAAGTTGGAGGCCACGATTAAGGTCACCGGTGCGATCAGAACCACAATCGTGACGTTGTCCAGAAAAGCCGAACTTACGGCCGTTATGGCCGACAGGATGATAAGGATGCGGAACGGGTCGCCTTTGCCCAGCTTGGCCGACTGAATGGCGACCCACTGAAACAGGCCTGTTTCACGCAGCACACTGGCAATGCTCATCATGCCCAACAATAAAAAGATAACGTTCCAGTCGATGGATCCAAACGCCGCCGACTGTGTGACGACGCCGACCACAATCATAGCCATGCCGCCCAGTAAAGCCGCCAGCGTGCGATGGACGCGCTCGGTCACAATCAGGGCGTAGGCCACAAAGAAGATGCCGCCGGCGACGAGTGTCAAATTCATATCAGACTCCGGCGTCGTTTTCAGAGTCTGTCTGAATCTGCCGGAAACAGACGGCCATCAGTTCCAGCATGTTGATGTAGCCGATAATGCGGTACTGGGCGTCGACCAGCGGCAAACCGGACAGCTTATTTTCGTGCATCAACTTGAAGGCTTCCTTGACCGTATCGCCGTATTTGACCCATTGGGGCGGCTGCATCGCATCGGCGGCCGTGCGCATCCGCGTCCGACGAGCGAATTGCAGAGCGTCCTCGAGTTGATGGATTTCGCTCAAAAACTCTTCGGGGATGATGTGGAAAAAGAGGGCATCGACGACGTTCTGAAGGCTGATCAGGCCCACCAACCGACCGCCTTCGGCCACGACGCACGCCATGTGGACGTTGGGGTGGATCAGCATCAGTGTAGAAATCTCTTCCAAAGGCATGTCGGGCGATACCACCGTCGGCTCGAGATTGAGAACGGCGGCAACTTCTTCCACCGGCGTATCGCGCCGGATGACGCACTCGGGAGCCACCGGCGGCGGCAGTTCGAAGGGCAGCGGGGTTGGTCCAATCTTGCGCAGGCCGCGCGCATCGGCCACGGGCAGCACCAACAGCAGGCCCGTATTAGGTTGGTCAAAGCCGCCCACCACCCGCTCCGCCTCGGCCACCGCCTGGCCCAGCAACTGATCGTCCTCAATGGCCGCCAACAGCGTGCGCCGGCGCACCTCGTCCGTGTCGAACAGCCTGTCAATCGCGCCCAGGCCGACCCGGTTCAACCAACCGGCAGCCCGGTGACCGCCGGCACTCTCCAATATGGTCACCCCGGGCACGCCAATCGACTGCCAGATATCCAGGATGCCAGGCAGTTTCTTAAGGTCGTCGAGAATTACAATCACCAGGTGCATCATGCTCTCCTCCTAACTATCAGGGGGCTGCCCCAAGTTCATAATGGGTGCAAAAACAGCCAGTCGTGACCGGGTGCCAAGGTGTGTTGATCGAGAATCTGCTATTCAAAAGCCACAAGAAACGCGTCGACTCACATAGTTTTTTTAGTGCTTTTGGACCCAAGGTCTTGCGCCCAAAAGCACTAAAAAAATCGAACCGGCTGTTGGCCCTGCCACGTCCACCCAATAATGGGCCAGACCTAAAGATAGCGGCCGTTTTGCCGCCGATGGGCGCACGTGTTATCCTGCACGCATCTTACGTCAGGAGTACAAACCCGCATGCGCGCCGTCATTCAACGTGTCATCCACGCTTCCGTCTCTGTTTCAGACCGGACGATTGGAAGCATCGGCCCCGGCTTCGTCATCTTGATTGGCGTTACCCACAGCGACCAGGCCGTCGATGCCCAGATCCTGGCCCGTAAGATCGCTAATCTGCGCGTTTTTGAAGATGCCGCTGGCAAGATGAACCTATCTCTCCTGGACGTTTCGGGCGAAGCATTGGTCATCTCCCAGTTCACCCTCTATGCAGACTGTCGCAAAGGGCGGCGTCCCAGTTTCACCGACGCCGCCGCGCCGGACTTGGCTGTGCCTCTCATCGACCGTTTCATACAGGCGTTACAGGCGGAGGGAGTACGGAAAGTGAGTACGGGTGAATTCGGGGCCAATATGTTAGTCGAGATACACAACGATGGGCCGGTCACCATCAGCCTCGACACGGCCGCTTTGTGATCAGTTCTTGGGCATTGCTTTCAGGGCCATATAGGCCGGTCGCATTCGCAAGTCCGGATAGCCCGGATAAATGATACTCCAGAATGTCTGTTCGTCGGCGATGCCCCACTCGGAGTCGGGCATATAAATCAGACTCATCACCCCGATCCAGGGCTGCCAGTGCTCCTTGGCATACTGGTAGGCCCGCACCAGGTATTCGGCCTGTTCCTCGTCACTGACGGCGTGCCAGGCGTAGGGAGATCCAGGCCGGGGGTCGGTGGTCCAACCAAACTCCAGCAGCACCACCCGTTTAGCTTCATCTCCATTGGCTACCATCACCGCCCGGACGTCTTCCACGTGCCGGAAGCAATAGATGCGCTTCAGCTCTGCCGGGCTGGGGTCGTGATTGTTCAGGTCCGGGTCGTTGGCCACCTCTTCCGGTGCCGTCTCAGGGGGAACCTTGTAACCAGCGCCATGCACACCCAACAGGTCAAAATAGGGCGCTGCACCGGCGTCGTACATCCCCTGCAAATAGATCGTATCGGGAACCGCCACGTTGTCGTAGCGGGTGGTCGGCGCCAACCCGGCACTGATCACATACGCGTTGGGGTCGGCTTTTTTGATGGCCTGGTAGGCCACTTTCAACAACCGGGTGTACTCGGCCGGGTCGGGAGGATTGCCGCCCCATTCACGGGATAAGTTGGGCTCGTTCCATATCTGGTAAGCGTCGATCCGGCCTTTGTAACGGGTGGCCAAGGCCGTCAGGAAGTCGGCGAAATCCTGGTAGTCGTCAGGCGGCCCGATTTCTGGGTAGCCACCGCCGGCCCACTCGGGCTGCACCCCGACCCGGGCGATGATGTTCAGCCCGTAGGCGTCCACCTGATCCATCAGCCGGTCGGATTTGCTCCAATCGAAGTGACCTTTGCCGTTGCCCTCCAACTCGCGCCAGGCGAATTCTTGTTTGACCCAGCGGAAGCCGGCTTCGTGTATCAACCGCAAGTCGCGACCGGCCACTTCTTCGCGCCAGAAAAGGAAGGCCTGGACGCCATAGTCAGGAGAGGTCATCTCGACCGGACGAGCGTTGGGTGTGGCGGTATCGGCCGGCCCGGTCGGCGCCGGGGGTGAGGCGGTCGGGTCGTCAGCGGCGGGCGTCGTGACTGCAGAAGGCGAGGCCGCGGCCGGGGACGCCGGCTCCGTGGCACCGGTTGCTTCGGTGCCACAGCCGGCAATCCCCAGCACGGTGACCAGTGCCAGGAAGCACACAATCCATTTTAGACGAGCGCTCGCTCCGACCACCGTGCCCCTGCCGAACGTCAATTTAAACTTTGTAGAGCCTGGTAGGCCGGCGTCGGCCCTTCAGGCGTAAGGATGCTAAACACAGCCTGTTCGGAACCCGGGTGCGTGACGCCATAGTTCAGATTCCATAGGAACATAGGGCCAACCCATCCCCAGGCGCGCGCCTGTTGGAAGGCAGACACGATCCACTGCGCCTGTTCCTCACGCGTGTTGTCCTGAGCGTATTCGTAGCCGGCAGGCGGCGAGCCGGAAACGGCCCATCCAAATTCCGTCGGCCAAAGGTTCTTGTTGCTGTCACCGTTGGCCACCATAACCTCGCGGTAACCTTCCATTGTACCCCGGAAGCACCAGCTGTGGTGCCGGTTATCGTAGGGGCCGCGGAAGGCGGCACCCGGATCGGTCACCGTCTGCCAGTCGCCGTCGGCCGGGCAGTTGTAGCCGCTGGGATGGACACCGATTCCATCCGACACACCCTTCAGGCCGGCCGCGTACATCGCATTCAGATAGTTGATGTCATCGATGGCCGCTCCAGGCACATCCCCGGCCGGTGTCGGTGCGCCGCTGATCACCCAGATCGAAGGATCGACAGATTTGATGGTCGAGTAAGCGGCCGACAGCAGGGCGATGTAATCTTGGGGCGGCATCGGTGCCCCACCGCCTTCGCGGGCCAGGTTCTGTTCGTTCCAGACTTCAATTGCCTGGACGCCGCCGCGATAGCGTTGGGCCATTTCGCCAATGAAGCGGGCATAGTCCTGTGGATTGGCCGGCGGACCTTCCTGAGTCAGGTCGGTACCGGACGGTCGTGCCCAGTCGGGGGCCTTGGGAACACTCAGCAGTATATTCATCCCCGCCTTGTGATAGGTGAGAATAAGACGATCCCACTCAGCCCAATTGTAGACACCCTTTTCCGGTTCGGTATCTTTCCACGACATCTGGAATTTTACCCAGTTGATTCCCAGCGCGTTAAGATCGGAAATGATCGCCTCGGGCGAGCCGGCCGGATCGACCTGGATGCCTTCCGCGAAACTCCCCGCTGCTTTTGGAGACGCCTGAACCGGTTTCTTGGTCGGTTCTTTGGTCGGCTCGGAGTTCTCCGGGTCTTCTTCGCTTGCCTGGGCGGACTCTGTCGGCTCGGTCAAAGCTTCGGTAGCCGTCACTTCACCGGGCACCTCAGTCGCCGCTTCGACCGTTAGCGGTGCCTCGGTGGCAACAACCTCACCCGTCACCGGCTGTGTCGCCTGAACCAACGGCTCTTCAGTAACAAAACGGACCACCTGCCCGCCGGGTGTCGGCACGTCGCCGCCCTCGGTGGGTACGGATGGTTTCCACGCAAAAGCAAACACGACGAACGCCAGCGCACAAACCACCGCCAGCGCGGATCCGCCTATGAGCAATGCCGGCAGCCACCAGTTCTTGCGCCTGGTCGGCTTGGGTGCAACCGGCCTAAAACTCGGTTCACGTTCCATATCTTGAGTATATCCTTCCGTCAAGGGTTAAACGCAACCCTTACTTGGGCATACCAGCCAAAGCATTATAAGCCGGCACCGGACCCGGAGTGAGAAGTCCAAATGCCGCCAACTCAGTCCCTGCCGCGGTAACGCCATAGTCGAGATTCCAAAGGAACATCGAACCGACCCAACCCCAGGCCTTGGCCTGCTGATAGGCTTGTACGATCCATTGCGCTTGCTCGTCCAACGAGTTGTCGAGCGCATAGTCGTAGCCCGGATGGGGGTTGCTTGAAACCGCCCAACCGAACTCGGTCGGCCAGATCGTCTTGGCGTCATCGCCGTTGGCCACCATCACGTTGCGGTAGCCTTCCATGGTACCGCGGAAACACCAGCTATGGTGACGATTGTTGAAAGGTCCCATAAAGGCACCGGCGGTCGCCTCTTCGGCGGTCACCGTCTGCCAGTCTCCCTGAGCCGGGCAGTTATAGCCGCTGGGGTGGGCGCCGATCGCATCGGACACATTCTTCAAGCCGGCGGCATACATCGCGGTCAGGTAATTCAAGTCGTCGATGGCCTTGCCGCCGACATCACCGGCCGGCGTCGGTGCACCGCTGACGACGATCATATCGGGATTGGCCGCCTTGATGGCGCCGTAAGCAGCCGACAACATAGCCACGTACTGATCGGGCGGTATCGGCGAACCACCGCCTTCGTACCACAAGTTCTGCTCGTTCCAGACCTCAATGGCTTGGACTTTCCCGGCGTAGCGAGAGGCCACGGCGCCCAGGAAGGTGGCGAAGGTGCCGTAATCAGCCGGCGGGCCCTCAACACTCTTGTCGTCACCCGGCGGTCGCGCCCAGTTGGGCGCCTTGGGGATGCTCAACAATACTTTGATGCCGGCAGAACTGTAAGCGCCGATGATGTCGTCCCAGGTACCCCACTGGTAATCGCCGGGATTGGGCTCCACGTCTTTCCAGGGCATTTGGAACTTAACCCAGCCGAAGCCCAGCGCCTGGATATGGCCGATGTTGGCCGCCTTGTTGCCGCGCGGGTCGACCTGGATGCCATAGCCGAAGGGCAGATTGCCGACTGTCGACGCCGGTACCGTAGATGCAGCCGGCTGTTCCGGTTCGGGTGCCGCTTCTTCTGCCACCGGTTTAGGCTTCGGCGTCGGCGTTGGCGGCGGCGCTGTCGGGGTCGCTGTGGGCATGGGAGTCGCCGTCGGGACCGGCGTCGGTGTGGCCACCAATACCGATACGCTGCTGCGGGCGCCACCGGCGCTGTTGCCGTCCGATGAAATCGCGGCAGCGATCAAGTACTCGCCACCCTCCTCAGGGGCCGTCCAGGCATAGCCGGAACTGGTCAGGTCGGTGGTTTCTTGCGACAACACGTCGCCTTGGTTGCCCTGTACTGTCCACACCACCGCCAGTTGATTCTCGACCGGAGGAATTACCAGGTTCAGGAACTTACGGATCACGTCCCAAACCTGGGTATCGTTATCTTCACCCAACAGATTCTGAACCGCCACGCCACGCAGATTGTAGGCAGCTACGTACTGAAGCTTGCGGGCGATGCTGGCGGCATTTTCTATCCAGACCGTGCGCTGTTGGCCGTCCGGGTCGATATAGGCAAACCAGTAGGTACCGCTGGCTGTATCAAACTGAATACCGGTTGATTGCTGCAACCCGGCCAACAAGAAGTTGACTTCCTGACCGGGGTTTACGACGGTGCTACCACCTTCAACCGACACCTGGCTAAAGGGGGCCAGCGCTTCCGCGTAGGGCAAGGTGGTCGTCACACCGTTGGCCGTCTGTTCGACGCTGCGCGTCGAGATGAGCAACTGAATCTTGTACCGGTTGACCTGGCCCACGGCCCATTGCAGCATGGCATCCATCTCGCCGCCGGGCACGTAGGCTTTCGTATCCTCGGACACCGGCACCTTGATGCTGTCAGCCGCCTCTCCGATGGCCACCCAGTCGTAGACGCCGGTATCCCAACGGTCAGCAGCCACCTGAACCGGCAGGCCCAGGCGAACGGACAGTTGCTTGCCGTTGTCGTGCAGCGCAGCGGCCAGGTCGCTGATGAACTGGCTGTAGTCCTTCTGCAACTCGGGGTTGATCCCGCGATAGTCGATGTCAATCCCCGGGTAAGCATTGCGGACGACCAGCTCGACGATGCGCTGAATGTGCTCCTGGCGCGCGCCTGTGTCGACCAGCATGTTGTCGATCAAGTCACTGCGGACCGTACCGCCCTCTTCCCAATTGCGCAGGGTAGGCATGATGGTAAAGGTCGCCGTCTGGTCGGGATGCAACAACGCCTCGGCATCACCGCGAATGGCGCCATTCGCATCCAGATACAGCCCTTGTGGATTGATCTCGACGACCGTGTCACGCGCCTGTTCCGGCAGCGCCGAGGCCAAAGACAAATCAGCCGAAACGGAAGGTTGGAGCGGCTTGGTCTGCATCACAACAACCGATAACGGTAGATAGTCTACTGACGACTCAATATAGTTGTCTCCTGGGGGCAAAAAGTGAGGCAACCATTGCCAGGAGTCGCCATCCCAAGAATACAGGTCTATCGTGTCCAGGGGGTCGGCGTCGCCCGGTACGGGCACCCGAATCATCGCCTTTGACGGCGGTTCTTGCCCCCGGAATTGAATACGATACAAGGGACTCTTCATAACCAGCCAGGGCGGAATATTCTCCGCACCCAGTAGCAGGTCTTTGCCGGCAGATCCTTCCAGAAAGTCGCTCCGGGGCACGATAGAGAATTTGATCTTGGTATTACCCTGGACACCCTCGGGTGGAATGGTAAGTTGAGCGCCGTCTTCGAGCGCGATTTGTCGTCCTTGTTGGGTCGGGACTTTCACGTAATCGAGACTGAGAATACGCTCGCCTAATGAGATAGGGGGGAGAAAAAGGCTGGCCACCAGAAGCACAACAATTAACCCATAAATGACCAACCCTGCCACGGTAGTCTCGACCGCCGATTCTACCGAGTTCATTCGATATCTGTTCCTACTATTTGCCATCGTAGTCGCGCAATCTCCTTTCATCTGCCCATGAGGGGGCCAGTTTGTCCCGGCACCAGAAGCCTAACCGCTTTGTTTGCTGACGGGTGGCAAGGGGCAACAGCCGCAGATTTCACCCTTTTTTCACCACGTTAGACTTTGCAGTTATCTCTGGAATCCCCGTTGACTGCCGATTTCACTTCCAGCATCGCGTCTCCTTCGGTGAAACCGATCCCTCAGCAATCAACGTGCCGGCGCAAAACAACAAAACGGCAGACACCAGGTGTGGTCTCAGCGGCTGGCCTCATCAGAAACAGCAGTCGGAACCTTCCAGCTGCGATTTTCTTGCGAAGCTGAAGCCGGCATACTGATTACCTGCCGCTAACACCTACCGTTCCCCGTCCACCGTTCATCGTCTTGCCTGGCTTGACTCATGCGGCGCTATTCTATCACAGCCAAATTTGTTTGGCAAGTTATTCTGCAAATGAACAAGTAACACCCGTTGCCGTTCCGCATAGTCGCGGATAATATTTATCGATGCTCCCGAAAAGATTTTATCGGCCAGGGCGCGCACGCGTTCCGCCTGTCCTGCGCCCAGTTCCATCAAAAACAACCCCCGGGCCGCCAGGTGATCGCGGACCATCGGCAGTAGCCGGCATACCTGGTCGAGCCCATCCCGGCCGCCGTCCAACGCCAATCGCGGCTCCCACGCCAGACCACCGGCGTCGCCCGACCCGAGTCGCGGTATCCGGTCACTCTCCACATACGGCGGATTGGCCACGATTAAATCGAACCTGTGTTTCAGCGAACCCAACAGGTCGGTCTGCACCCAGGCGAAACGGTTCTCCACCTGATGGCGGCCGGCATTGGAACGCGCCACCTGGAGCGCCGCCGCCGAAACATCGGTGGCGACGAAACGGGCCGCCGGCCGGTGGACCGCCAGGCAAACGGAGATCGCACCGCTGCCGACCCCCACGTCGGCCACGCTCAGTTGCCCCCACTCCGGGGGCAGGCACCTGAGCGCCGTTTCAACCAGGATTTCGGTGTCGGGGCGGGGGATAAGCACGTCGGGTGTGACCCAAAAGTCCAGGCCGAAGAATTCTTTGTGACCGACGAGATAGGGCACCGGCACACCCTCTTTGCGGCGCGACAAAAGATTCTCAAAGACTCCGCGCTCCGCGTCCGCCAGCCGGTAGTCACCGTGGGCATACAGCCAGGCCCGGTCACGGCCCAACACGTGGGCCAGCAGAACCTCGGCATCCAACCCGGCCGTGTCGTCGCCGGTCAGCTCCAGCGCCCGGCGCGAGAAAAACATCACTTCAGCCACAGATATGTTATCGGTCATAAGGCTAACCAACAGCCAGATCGGCCGCAGTTTAGGCCTTTTCGGCCAGCGCCTTCAACTTGGCGGCTTGATCTGCCACATCCAAAGCGTCGATCAGTTCGCCCAGATCACCCTCAAGGATGCTTTCTAAACGATGACTGGTGAAACCAATCCGGTGATCGGTGACCCGATTCTGGGGGAAATTGTAGGTCCGTATCTTCTCGCTACGTTCACCGCTGCCCACCTGGGAGCGGCGGTCGGCACCCTGCTCGGCGATCAGGCGCTCCTGTTCAATTTCATACAACCGGGAGCGCAGAATGGACATAGCCCGCAGTCTGTTCTGCAACTGGGAGCGCTCGTCCTGGCAGGTCACCACCATTCCGGTGGGCAGGTGGGTGATACGAATGGCCGAATCGGTGGTGTTCACCGACTGCCCGCCGGCACCCTGAGAGCGAAAGACGTCCACCTTGATCTGGTTGGGGTCGACGTGAATGTCGACGTCGCCCATTTCGGGCAACACGGCGACGGTGGCGGTCGACGTGTGGATACGCCCACTCGACTCCGTTTCCGGGACGCGTTGCACCCGGTGGACGCCCTTTTCGTATTTCAGTTTGGAAAAGGCGCCGCGCCCTTGAATCTGGAAAATGATCTCCTTGAAACCGCCGATGCCGGTGGAATGGCTGGTCAATACTTCTGTCTTCCATCCCTGGGTCTCGGCATAACGGCTATACATACGGTACAGGTCGGCGGCAAACAGTCCGGCTTCGTCGCCGCCGGCGCCGGCCCTGATCTCTATGATCACGTTCTTTTCGTCGTTCGGGTTCTTGGGCAGCAACAGCCGGCTCAGCCGGCCGGCCAATAAATCCTCCCGGCCGGTCAGACTGTCCACTTCCTCGTCAACCAGCGCCCGCATGTCGTCTTCCAATTCGCCCTGCGCCAGCCCTTTGGCCTGCGCCAGTTCCTGGCTGATCTTGCGGTATTCCTCGTGAATGCGGACCATCTCCTCCAGGTCCGACAATTCCTGGCCGTACTCGCGCAGCAGGTCGGGGTTTGTGGCAACCTCGGGGGAGGCCATCAGATTGTTCAGTTCCTGGTAGCGAGCCTCTACCGCCGTCAATTTGTCTTCGATAGACTTGTCTAGCATTTTCAAAGCCTCTCCAAATTAACAGTCAGCTACGAGCAGCCCTTCGGTCACCGACGACTGCTGATAGCTGACTGCTATCACGTAACTCATGATATATGAATAGGCGGTAGGCGTCAAGAAGAGGGTGTGTCCCCAATTTGTGTTGGAGAAATGGGACCGAGCCAAGACCTGGTTGCCATCCAGGCTCGAGATACACGACTGACACAAGGTATGAAGCGGCGCGTAGAATGAGCTAGTATTTTTTGTGGGGGAAGGCCTCCCCCCAAAAAAAATGAGATAGGACCGGCCGCCGGCTCACGTGGTTATTCACCCCAAGAATGGGACGCACTCTCAAGAAAGGATTGATGGACAATTTGCGGTTGCCGCCTTATAATAGGCCATCAATTTTGGCTTGGAGGCCCACTATCGGCGCTATAGACAACAAGGACCGCGTTATTGCGCGGGGATGGCGATCGTGGCTGGTGTTCATTATTGCGCTGGCAATCATCGGAGCGTTCATCTTCTCGCCGCCTTTGAATCTTCTTGAGAAAACCCGGTTAATCGGCTACGCCGTCTGTCACCAGATTCCCTCGCGCTCTTTCCACGCCAACGGGCAGCAATTGCCGTTGTGCGCGCGTTGCAGCGGCACCTTCTTGGGCGGCCTGACCGGATTTGTGGTCCTGACGCTGCTCGGCCGCCGGCGGGCCAACAGCCTGCCATCGGTGCCCATTTTGGTGGTGTTGGTGGGGTTTATCGCCGCATTGGGCATTGACGGCGTCAATTCCTACCTGACGTTCTTCCCCAACATGCCGCACTTGTACGAGCCCCAGAATTGGCTGCGGCTGACGACCGGTATGGCCAACGGGATCGCCTTGAGCATCATCGTCTATCCGGTGCTCAATTACACCCTATGGCGCGACACGGAAGACCGGCCGGTCGTGAAAAACTTCTTCGAACTGGGGCTGATACTGGCTATTGGCGCTATCGTGGGGGGAATCGTTTACCTGGAGATTGCGCCGTTCCTCTACCCACTGGCGATCCTGAGTGCCCTGGGCGTTCTGGTGATGCTAACCGCTCTCAATACGATGGTGGTATTGGCGGTGACGCGCAAGGAAGGTCTTGCGGCGGTCTGGCAGCAGGCAGTCCTGCCGCTCACAGTCGGGCTGGCAATCGCCTTCCTTGAGATAGGCGCCATCGATATGCTGCGCGCCTACCTGACGAAAGCCGCCGGCCTGCCCTTTTAGTCGGCGTCGCCGGCCTGGCGCCCGGTCTCTCTTTCCTGCAGCAGTTCGTCGTATTCGTCAGCGGTGATCAACTCGCCGCCCACAACCTGCTCGTCAACCAGGTTGCGCGCTTCGCCAAACGTCAGCTTGACGTCGATGCGTTGGAAGCACAGCCCATTGCCCACCAGCGTCTTGTGCACCACGTATCCGCCGTCGTCCAACAGGCTCAAGTCGTTGCGCATGTCAATGCGGGTCTTAATCGGTTCCCCGCAGCGATTGCAGCGCACGTGCACCCAATAGGCAAATTTGTCCGTCCCTCCCTGGCCGCTCAAGGCCGACTTGATCGTATCCAAAAAACCCATTCTTTCCCTCCTGATTCTCTTCCAGCGCCTCGGCTGAGGTGCTTTAATCTTCCATTTATAGGTAGTGCATAATATAGGCCGGCAGGCTGTAGGCCGCCAATAACAGCAGCAGCCCGGCCGGCAAAAGCACCAACCACTCTCTTTTGACCTTCAGCCGGCTGCGCAGCAGCCAGGCGATGGTCGTGCCGGCGCCGATGACCAGCGCCCACTTGCTCAGGCCGCCAATCAGCGCGTCGCCGGCAGTCACCGCGACGCTTACGCCGGCGGCCAGCCAGGCCCACTGCCGGGCGGCAATGCCATACCAGCCGGCCGTCAGGAATACCGCCACCGGGATCAACGCCGGAAACAGGTAGCGGCCCTGAAACTGAACGAAGGTGACGTTGTAGTACAGGTATCCAAGGACGGTCAGCAGCAGCCACACGGCCAGCAACAAGTACTGCTTCCGCCGGGTCCGGTTGCCCAACCGGGACTGCGAAGTCGCCTCGCCATCCGAACCGCCTGACGGTCCCGTTACCCTGCCGGCCAGTACGAGGAGACAGCCAACCGCCGCCAGGGCGGACAGTATAGCCAGCAGCAGGTAGACCCTGCGCTCCATGGGCACCGCCATCCAGCCGAACTGGCCCCAAAAACTGTGGAAGCTGGTGGAAACAAAATTGCGCCCGTAGGCCAGCCAACCTACCTCAGCCACATAATCGGCCGTGCGCAGTTGCCCCACCACCACGGCGTCGTGATTGATCTTGCCCAGCACGTCCGGCCACCCGTAGACCAGCAGGTTACGCACAATCCAGGGCAGCGCCAGGCCCAAGGCCGGCAATAACAACGCCACCCAGCGCCGGGCCAATTGGCCCGGTTTGCCCGTCACCAGCCATACGGCTGCCACAGCCGCCGGCACGGCCACGTAGATGCTGGTAGCCTTGGTCAGCAGTGCCAGGCCGAGCAACACACCGCTGACTGCCAGCCCGCCCAAAGAGGGAACCGGCCGCTCCAGCCAAACCATCGAGCGCCACAAAACCAGGCCGATCAGCAATTCGGCCAGGACGTCGTTGTTGACCGACGTGACCACGGCCAGGTGCATCGGCACGAAGGCCACCACGGCGGCGCAAACCACCCATAAGGCCCACCTGTTCGGCCACAGTCGAGCGGCCACAAAATAGGCCAGGGTCACGACCCCGCCGCCGAGCAGCAGGGAAAACAGGCGCAGCGGCAACAAGGCGCCGCGGCCGAGCTGGTAAATGGGCGTGGCTAACAGGTAATACAGGGGAGGCTGCCAGGCCTCGTAGCGCAGTGAATCAACCGGCATATCGGCCGGGAAGCCGGCGGCTTTGACCTGTTCCAGGTATTGCGCCGGGTAATCGCCCGGTTGCAGCACCGGCAACCGGCCGGTCTCGGCGATGTGGCGTATATAATTGTAGTGGGCCGGCTCGTCAGGCGCCTGCCAGGCAGGCGTGTAGGCGGCGTAAAGAACGCCCAATACCAGGTACAGGCAGAGCACCAGGCCCAGCCAGCGGGTCTCAGTCCAATGTTTCGGCATACGCAAAAAGGGCCGGCGTGCCGCCCGTGTGCCAGAAGAGAACGGTTTCGTCACGGCCGAAAAGCCCGCGCCGGATTTTGTCGATCAGGGCGCCCATGGCCCGGCCGGTGTAGACCGGGTCCAACAGCAGGCCTTCCAGCCCGGCCGTCAATTTGATCGCCTCTCGCTCCAGGTCACCCACCACACCGTAGCCGGCGCCGTTGTAGCCGTCGGCCACGGTGAAGTCCGGCGCCTGGAAATTGGCACTCAACCCCAGCAAGTCGCAGGTGGCGTTGGCCAGTTGCGCCAGGTGATCCGCATAAGGCAGCGACTTGTCATCGCGTTTGTCGATGTCGACGCCTACGATCTGCCCCCGGTAGCCCACCAGCCGCGCACCGACCATCAGGCCGGCCTGGGTGGCTCCCGAACTGGAGGCAATGACAATGCGGTCGATGGTCTCCAGGGAACCGCCGCCCGGCTTGTGGCGCGCCAGTTCCCGCATAGCCAGGGCGTAGCCGACAGCCCCAATCGCATTCGACCCGCCGTAAGGCACCACGTAAGGTTTGCGGCCGGCGGCGCGCAATCGGCCGGCCACGTCGTCCAGGTCTTCACCGCGCCGGTGCGGGCCGCACCAATACAACTCGGCGCCCAACAACTTGTCCAGCAAAAGGTTGCCTTGGGCCACGTCGGGGGCCTCTCCACCCAGCACCAGGGCGCAGCCCAGGCCCAACCGGGCAGCGGCGGCGGCCGTTTGCCGGCAATGATTGCTCTGGGCGGCGCCGGCCGTAATCAGCGTATCGGCGCCCTGCGCCAGGGCATCGGCGACCAGAAATTCCAGCTTGCGGGCCTTGTTGCCGCCGGTAGCCAGGCCGGTCTGGTCGTCGCGTTTGACCAACAGGCGCGGGCCGTTCAAATGTTTTGCCAGGCGCGGCATTTCTTCCACCGGCGTCGGCAGTTGGGCCAGGCTGACGCGCGGCAAATAATCGACGTTCATCAGGACTCCTTATCCGGCCCGGCGATGGACAGCGCGTACACGTCGGGGTTGAGATATTTGATGGCGGCGGCCTGGATGTCGGCTTTGGTCACCGAGCGCACGATGTCGGGATAGCGGATGATATAGTCGTCGCCCAGATCGAACAGGATGATATTCAGCAAGTTGGCGGCAATGCCTTCATTGGTTTCCAGGCGTAGCGGCAGGCTGCCGATCAGGAAATCCCGGCTGTCCTCCAGCTCCTCATCGGCCACCGGCTCGTCACGCATGCGCCGGACCTCATCCAGTATGCTCGCGATGGCCTGGTCTATCTTATCGGGACTCACGCCGGCGACGATGCTCCAGGGTCCCGGTCCCAGTTTGCCCTCCAGCCCCGAATAGGCGTAATAGGCCAGGCCCTGCCGGTCGCGAACGTTCTGGCCCAGCCGGCCCATCAAACCCAGTTGCCCCAGGATGACGTTGCCGATCCAGGCCGGATGATAGTCGGCATCCCGGCGGGATGGACCGAGCGTACCCAGGACCAAATCCGTCTGCGTTTTGTTGTCCATCAGGCGCCGGTAACGCCGGGTTTCGGTCAGCGGTTCGACGGCCGGCAGAGGTTCAGGCTCAAAATTGGAGTCCGGCAGCCATTTTCCAAGCTTGGCTTCCAGGACGGCGCGTATCTTTTCCGCCTCTACGTCGCCGACGACCACGATGGCGGAACTCCGAGGCCGGTAGTATACGCCGTAAAAATCGATCAAATCCTGGCGGCCGATATTGGGCACCGTCTCCAGGGTACCACTGCCCGGAGTCCCATAGGGATGATGTTCCCCGTACAGCAGGCGGCGAAATGCACGGCCGGCTACCCCGCGCGTGTCGTCCTCCAACTCTTTCAGCCCGGTGATCAGTTGGCCGCGCACCTGCTCGATCTGCGTATCGGGAAAAGCGGGATGCAGCAGGGCATCGGCCAAGACGTCCACCAGGAGATCCAGGTCCTCGGCCAGCGACTTGCCGCCGAAGCTGGTCAGGTGCCGCCCGCCGGCGATATAAGCGGCGGCGGCCACCGATTCCAGCGTCTCGTTGATTTCGGCAAACGAACGGGTTTCCGTGCCCCGCATCAGGCTGGCGGCGGTGAAGGCAGCTAATCCCAATTTTTCGGCCGGGTCGCTGACAGAACCGGCCCACAGATAGCCGCGCAACACCACGCTGGCGGCGGCGTGATTTTCCTGCACCACCAGGTGAATACCATTGCTGAGTCTAAAGTGGCGCATCGTTTCCGGGCCGATTGTGGCGGCCTGGCTGCCTTGTTTCGGAGACAGGCGAGCGTTTTCCATATCTAGTTTGCCTCCGGCTGTGAGGTAGGGACGAACCAGCCCACACTGCGATTGGCCGGCAGCAGATACGTGCGTGCCACCCGCTGCACGTCCTCCGCCGTCACCGCGGCCAGACGGTCTAGCAGGTCGAAGAAGCGCTGATAGCTGTCTATCATCTCCCACAGCCCCAGCCACAACGCCTGGTTGGTGATGCTTTCCAGGGCGTAGGCGAACTGGGCACGGGCCTGCTTTTGGCCTTTGAGCAGTTCTTGGGCACTGACGGGCTCATCCTGAATGCGCTTGACCTGATCCCAAATGGCCCGTTCCACTTCGTCCAAACTGCGCCCATCGCGCGCGGTGGCACCGAAGTAGAACAACGATGGGTCGATGCTTGGGCTATAACCGCTGCTGGCCCGAACGGCCAGATCAGTCTCGACCAGGGCCTTGTACAGCCGGGCGCTGCGATGCGTGGGTGTGGAGCCGCTGCCCACGGACATCGGGCTGGTGCCCGAGAGGACCGCATCCAGCACCATCAACGCCATAACGTCGCTGTGCCGTCCCTGGGGGACGTGGAAGCCGGCGCGAAAATAAAAAGCCGTTCCCGGCCGGTTGATGACCACTCGCCGCTCACCCATTTGAGCCGGTTCTACGGCCAGTACCGGCGGCGGAGCCGGCCCGGCCGGCACGCCGCCAAATAGCTCCTCAATCCTGGGCCGCAACCCGTCCACGTCGATATCGCCGGTGACAACCAGGACGGCGTTGTGCGGGCCGTAATAGGTGCGGTAGTGCTGCCACAACTCCTCACGCGTGATACGCATCAGGTCCTCTTTCCAGCCCAAAACCTGATGCCCGTAAGGGTGGGCCCGGAAAGCCAGCGAAGACAGTTCTTCGCGCAGCAGAAATTCGGGCGAGTTCTCGCTGCCCTGGCGTTCGGAGATGATGACCGTACGCTCCGAATCGACCTCCT
Source organism: uncultured Anaerolineales bacterium (assembly GCA_964529945.1). Lineage (GTDB taxonomy): Bacteria > Chloroflexota > Anaerolineae > 4572-78 > NAK82 > CAZHBM01. The sequence goes on from CAZHBM010000005.1 coordinate 23,943, forward strand.
GGGCGTCAAACGAAGAGTTGGCCATGCGGTCGGCTTCGATGCGCAACCCCAGGTCGAGCTGGCCGGCCGGCAGGGTCTCGAAATAGGCCGTGTAATCCTGGGAGGTGAAGCCGTTCAGGGTGCCGCCGTGTTTGTTTATCTGGCGCATGATGCTGCCCTTGGGAAAGGTCGGCGTTCCCTTGAACAGCATGTGTTCCACCCAATGCGAGATACCCGTCCGGCCGGGCAGTTCGTTGCGCGAGCCGACCCGGTACCAGATCCAGCAACTGGCTACCGGCACCGTGTACACGGGCTTGAGCAACACCTGCAGCCCGTTATCCAGGTACCACTCAACTACATCGTTTTTCGGCAATGTCTTTTTTACCTTTCGGCTACGTGACGTGAAGGGTGTCGCCGGCGGGGCGGCTGGCGACGGTCGAAAATCAGGCCTGCCTTATGAACTGCGGCCGCTGTGCCGGCCGGAACGGGGTCAGTTCTCGTCCACGACGTGTACGATGGCCGGCCCTTTGCCGGTGTCCTGCCGGTGACTGCCGTCACAACCCGGGAATTTCTTCGAGCGGAAACACCGGCATACGGCCATCCTTTCGCCAACCTTCAATTTGATCGTGGTGACCGGATGGTCCGTGCCCTTGGTTTCGATTTGTGCCATTGGGATCCTCCACAGGTTTTTTTATGGTGGGGGAAAAGGCTGACGCCCTCGATCCCGGTAAGATTACCACGCCGAATCGCTGCTGACAAGTCCCCGGCGATGTGGGGGTGTGTCCCATTTTCCCCTCAGATGGCTACGTGAGCCGGCGGCCGGTTTTATCTCTTGTGTGTTTTTGGAGTGGAAGGCCTTCCACTCCAAAAACACACAGACTACCCGACTCTAAACGTTTCTTTAAGGGTGGCAACGCGAGGAGGATATGCCCGGCGCAGGCGCGATACCAACGGGTCAGCCTGGCGTGACCTGCCGCCGGCGCCGGCGGGCCGGCAGCCCCCAGACGGCCAACACGAAGGTGATGGCAAAGACCAGGCTCATGGCAACGAACGAGCCGCGCAGGCCAAACCATACGGCCACAGAGGTACTGAGCATAGGCGCCAACGCCCGCGCGCCCGAATTGACCGAATTGTCCAGGCCGTACACGGCCCCGGCTTCGTCCTGACTGGTGTAACGGGCCAGCAAGGCACTGATCATGGGGATGATGCCGCCAATGGCGGCCCCGGTCAGCGCCTGCAGGACGAGCAGTTGCCAGGCCGCCGACACGAAGGTCTGCGGAAAGTACAGCAACGCCGCCATCAGCAGGCTGGCGCGCAGCACCTTGCGGTGGCCGATCCGGTCGCCCAGGCGCCCCAAATAAATGGCCGCTCCGGTGCTGGCCGCCGACGCCAGGCCGATTACCAAACCGGTGGTCGAGCCGACGGCGCTACCGGCCGGCAGCAGGGCCTGCACGAACAAAGGCGCGATCGGGTAGATCATGTTTTGACCGGTAGCCGACAAAAAACGCACGACGTAGGTCAGCCGGACACCTTTGGAGGCCAACACGTGACGCCAGGTTTGCAGAAAACCGGGCCGCTGGGGGGCATCCTTATCCGGCCGAACGAACGATTCGTGCACGCCGCGCCACACCAACAGACCGGCAATCAACAGCATGGCGGAGGTCACCCAAAACGGCACGCGGTAGCCCCAACTGTCGGAGATGAATCCGCCCACCAGCGGCCCGACGGCGACGCCGCTCCAGGCCCCGACCTGTAACAAGCCCATGGCGTAACCGACCTGTTTGCGCGGTGCCTCGGCCGCCACCAGGGCATTGGAGGCCGAAATGGTACCGGTCATCAAACCTTGCAGCGCCCGCAGGAAAACCAGTTCTTCGGCCGACCGAACAAAGGCCATCAGCAGGATAATGACCGCGCCGCCGAACATGGCCCGCTCGACCATGACCTTGCGCCCATAACGGTCGGCCAGGCCACCCCATATGGGCGACGCCAGCGCCATGGTGACGGCTTGGGCCGAGAACACCATGCCGGCCCAAAACTCCAGGCTCAGCCCGGTATGGGTGCCCAATGAGTCGACGTACAAGGGCAGGAAGGGGAATATGATCGAGAACCCCATGGCGGCCACCATCTGGGAAAAGAACATGATAAAGAGTGTCCGCTGCCAGGGTTCAAGTTGCAGCCGGTTCCGCAATCTGGCTATCACGCCACCAACCTACCTTAAGTAAGCTCTTTCAATTGCTCGAGGTGAAAATCCTCCAACGAATCGAGCACCACGCCGGCCGTGGCCAGCACCTCGGCCGGCGGCGGCAGGTGCCGGTTGGGCACGGCGATCACATGCATGCCGGCCGCCCGCGCGGCCTGGATGCCAAAGGCAGCGTCCTCGAAGACGGCACACTTGGCCGGAGGGACGTCCAACCGCCGGGCGGTCTCCAGGTAGATGTCGGGCGCCGGCTTGCCGTGGGCTACCTCGTCGCCGGACACGATCTGGTCGAACACTGCCTCCCAGCCGGTGGCGTCCAGGATGGCCCGCAGCAGCCGGGGGTGCGAGCCGGAGGCAATGGCCATTGGATAGAGCGGCGCCAACCGGTCGATAATTTCCCGTGCGCCCGGCGCGAAGGGGATGTCCCGGCGGTAGCGGGCCTCCATACGGGCCAGCACTTCGTTTATCACCTGTTGGCGGTTGAAGCGCCCGCCCGACAGGGACACCATATAGTCGGCCCATTCGCCCGTACTGACGCCCATGGTGTGCTCGTCGTTGGCCTGCGTCCACTCCAGGCCGATTTCGCGAAACAGGTTCGACCGGGCGTCGTGCCAGCAGGGCTCGGAATCGACCAGCAGCCCATCCATATCAAATATGATAACTTCTACCATACTCCACTTGACCTTTCCACTGCAGTGCCGACGAGCCAGGCCCGTCGACGCCGGGCCGGCAAGCCGGCCGCACGATTCTGCGTAGCTACCTGTCCGCCAACGTGGCCGGTTCGAAGTCGTCCATCGAGCCGAACTTCAGTTGGACCCCCATCTCGC
>CAZHBM010000005.1:26955-27371 GCA_964529945.1 uncultured Anaerolineales bacterium
AACCAATCGGCTCTCGTCGACACCGGGCCGTCAAGCCGGCCGGGTGATCCTGCGTTGTTACCAGGCCGCCAACGTGGCCAACTCGAAGCCGGCCAGCGACGGAAGCACCAAATCGGCGTCTTGTAGAACCTCAGCCGGCGGCGGATAGTGGGCGTTGGGCACGGCGATCACTTTCAGCCCGGCCGCCCGGCCCGACAGGATGCCGTTGGTCGAATCCTCAAAGGTGACCGCCCGCGCCGGTTCGACGCCCAGCCGGCGGGTGACCTCCAGGTAGATGTCCGGCGCCGGCTTGCCCTGCTTGACGTCGTCGCCCGAGACCACCTGGGCGAACAGTTCCGTCCAGCCGGCGCCCTCCAGCGCCGTCTGCACCAGCCGCAGCGGCGAGCCGGAAGCCACCGCCAGCGGGTAACGACCGG
>CAZHBM010000006.1:0-27034 GCA_964529945.1 uncultured Anaerolineales bacterium
GACAACGTCGTGGTAGTACCTCGGTCTCTCGGTCCGCTGCTGGCACTCCTCGACGGCACGCGCACCCTGTCAGACCTCCGCGCCCAATTTGCCGTGATCAGCGGCATTTTGTTGCCCGAAGACATCTTTCGGCGACTGGCCGATCATCTGGACGAGGCGTTGCTGCTGGACAATGCCCATTTCGAGCAAGCCTACCAGCAGGCGCTCCAGGAGTATCGCGCAGCTCCCTTCCGTCCGCCGGCGTTGGCCGGCAACAGTTACCCGGCTGACGCTGCCGAATTGGACAATTTGTTACAGTCCTATCTTCAGTCCGCCACTGAAGTTGAGACTTCCCCTGGAACCGAGGCTGCCCCGGCACCTAAGGCAACGGATCGAATCGTGGGACTCATCAGCCCCCACATCGACTATCAGCGCGGCGGACCGGTCTACGCCGGTGTGTGGCATTCGGCCGCCGAGGCCGTACGCGCCGCGGAGTTGGTGGTCATCTTCGGCACGGACCACAACAGTGGTGTCGATAGCCTGTTCACCTTGACACGTCAAGACTACGCCACGCCCTACGGGGTGTTGCCGACAGACCGCGAGGTTGTCGACGCGCTTGGTGCAGCGATTGGAGAAGAGCGGGCCTTTGCCGAGGAGATGCACCACAAGAGAGAACATTCAATCGAGCTGGCTGCCGTCTGGTTACACCACGTGCGCGGCGGCCAGTCGTGCCAATTGGTGCCCATTCTGTGCGGCTCGTTTCACCACTATATCGACGATCAGACAACACCTGGAGAGGACGAAAGGCTAACCGCGGCCATCCAGGCTCTGCGTGCCGCTATTTCGGGCAAGCGCACACTGATTGTGGCGGCTGCTGACCTGGCCCACGTCGGGCCGGCTTTCGGCGACCCATTTGAAATCGATTATCTGCGCTACCTGCACCTGCAGGCTGCCGACGAGAGCCTACTGGAGACTGTCGCCGGTAACGACGCTGAGGAATTCTTCCGCACAGTCGCAGCCGAAGGGAACCGGCGCAACATTTGCGGCCTGGCACCCATTTACGCCACCTTACGAACGCTGGATAACGCCTGCCAAGGATGCGTTACCAACTACGATCGCTGCCCGGCAGACGAACAAGATACTTCATTCGTGTCTATTTGTGGAACGGTACTCTATGCATCAGAAACAGAATAACGAGAAGGTCCCGACGCAAGATATTGGTTTTTCCGCAGCGCTGACCGAAATCTTGCAGGCAATCCATTCCCTCAACTCACAACCCATACCCATCACCGAAGCACTGGACCGTGTGTTAGTTGCCGATGTGGTCGCCCCGGCCGATATTCCGCCTTTCGACAATGCAGCAATGGACGGCTTCGCCGTGCGTGCGGAGGACCTTGCCGGCGCATCCCCAGACCTGCCTGCTGTCCTGCGCGTGGTCGGAGAAATTCCAGCCGGCCGGGTGGCTTACACCCCACTTGAGTCAAAGACAGCAATGCGCATTATGACCGGCGCTCCGTTACCACCAGGCGGTGACACGGTCGTGCCGATCGAGTTGACCGCCCCGGCCGGGAAGCAAGTTCAGGTTTTGAAGCCGGTGAAGCTGGGCGCCAACATCCGGCGCGCCGGAGAAGACATAGGCCGTGGGCAAGTTGTGCTGTATGCCGGCCAGGTGCTACGCCCGGCCGACATCGGCGTTCTGGCGGCCATGGGATACAGCCAGGTGGATGTCGTCCGCCGGCCACGGGTAGCCGTCCTGACCACCGGGGACGAACTGGTACCCATTGACGCCGAGGTCACGCCGGGCAAGATTCGCAACGCCAACGAGTATACCGCCATTGCCATGATCAAACGCTATGGCGGCCGGCCCATTCCCCTTGGAATCGCCCGCGACACACGAGAATCGCTGGCAGCCAAGATCAAGCAGGCGCTCGATCAGAAGATCGATCTGATTGTCACATCGGCCGGCGTTTCGGTAGGTGATTACGACGTGGTCAAGCAGGCTTTGGCCGTGGAGGCCAATATGCGCTTCTGGCGCGTCTTTATGAAACCGGGCAAACCGTTGGGGTTTGGACACATCCAAGGGGTGCCTGTTTTGGCATTGCCGGGCAATCCGGCGGCATTTGCCATCAGTTTTGAGCTTTTTGTGCGTCCCACATTACGACTTATGCAGGGGCACACGTTGCTGGAAAAACCGGCCATTCAAGCCACGGTGGACGAAGACGTACGCAGCAATCCTCGCCGCCACTTTTTGCGCGCCAGAGTCCGGAGGGAAGACGACGGCTATCGCGTGACAACCCGAGACGGGGACATCAACCGCCAGGGTTCGGCGATGCTGTCATCGATGCTGTGGGCCAACGGGTTGCTGGTCGTGCCAGAAGATGTGACCTTCGTGCCGGCCGGCAGCCAGGTACAGGTTCTGATGCTGGACTGGCCGGAAGTGGTCTTTTAGGCACAAACCGGGGCCGGCTGGCCGTCAACGCCAATCGGAAACCGGGCCGTGCTTCTCGTAGTTGCCGGCTGCCACTACCAGGTCAAAAATATCAACTTTTCCATCGGCGTTCAAGTCGCAAGCCGGATCGTTTCCCCCATATCGGCCAGCCATAAACGCCATGTCGAAAATATCGATTACCTGGTCACTGTTGACGTCGCCGCCGGGCAAGGTGATGGTTCCCAACAGGCCGGCAGGCGCCGCCCTTTCAGCCGACAAGAAACCGGGGTGGGTAGCCTGGAGACACTGATAACTCTCACCGGCGTTAAGCACAACTTCAAACCGCCCTTGGGCATCGGTGATAGCCAGAGGGCTGCCGGCAGCCACTGTCGCGCACGGCTGGGCGCTCAAGAAGATACTCGAGTTGGCATGATTGCCGCGGTTCTGGAGCAGGACCGTTCCGGCCACCGACGATGACGGCGAACTACCGGTCACCCTTCGCACGGCTGCCAGGGCATCCAGACGCGGCGTAACCCGACCATTGCGAGCATCGGTGATCGGCACACCGGTTTCCTCGAGGATACTCTCAATTTCGACCGGTGTCAGCGCCGGCTTGGCCTGCAACATCAAAGCGGCCACCGCCGACGCGTGTGGCGTTGCCATTGAGGTTCCCGACATATCGGACGCGCCGCCGCCCACATTGGCAGCGTTGATCACAGCCCCTGGCGCCAACAGATCCAGTACCGGACTGCTGTTGCTGGTACAGGTGATGACGTCGACCGCAGTCGCGCTATCGACGCACATCGACTGGGCCGTGCTGCCCCAGGAATAGGGGCCAACGTTGGCGTCGTAGGTGCTGCCCACAGCAATGACCCCTGTCACACAAGCCGGCGTCATCATCCGGTCGCTGTAGCCCCCGTTGCCGGAAGCGGCAAAAGCAACAATACCCGACTGTCGCGCAGCCTGGATAGCGGTCGCGTATAGCATCGTATTGGCATCTTCGTTGTCACACCCGTTGGAGTAAGCACCGCCCCCCAGGCTCAAATTCATCACGCGAATATTGTATTGGGCCTGGTGCGCCACCACCCAGTCAATGCCGGCCACCACATCCGAAGTCCAACCAGATCCAGATTCATTGAGGACACGCACGGCCACGATGCCGGCGTCCGGCGCGATGCCCCGCGGGCTGGCGGCGCCGCGGCTGGTAATGATGCCGGCCACGTGGGTACCGTGTCCGTGTTCGTCGCGTGCGTCCTCGCTCTCGTCGGTGTCGGCCGGCGGACAGGTCCCGTGATTAAAACAATGCTGGGCGACGATGTTATCGGCCAGGTCCGGGTGAGTAAGGTCTACCCCGCTATCCAGGACGGCGACGTTAACACCCGCTCCGGTCAACCCAAACTCGGTCCAAACCCGGTCCGCCCCAATAACCGCCGCACTCTCAGAGAGAGCGGCATGAACCGGCAAATCGGGCGCGACAGCGACCACCTGCGGGTTGTTTCGCAGCGCCTCGAGACTCTGTTCGTTGACCAACCCCACCATGCCGGGAATGACTTGAAAACGATACACTAACTGGAAGTCCTCAGCAGCCATACTGGCCAGTACGTTCGTCTGCGCCTGGGCGACCACGTCCGCCTGAGCGCCGATATCGCCCACCATACGCGGCGTAGCCAGAGCAACTACCACGCGGGTCATCGGCGCCTCTCCGTCATCCTGCTGAGCCAGGGCCGGTTTTCCCGGCAGCCACAAAGACAGCGCCAAAGCCGAAAGAAGACCAAGCCTGATTAGCTTATAATCCATTCTTAGCACACTCATATCCTCAATTCGCTTCCAAACCTATTCAGGTCAAACCGGCCAATTGCTGCAACTCGGTCCGAGCCACTTTGTTCTCCGGGTCCAGGGCCAACACGCGCTGGAAACAAATGCGCTTCTCTGTGAGTTGTTCGGCCACCAGGCCCTTTCCCAGCCAGGCCTCTGCATTACTGGGGTCTTGCTCTACCGCCCGGCTATAAAGCTCGTGGGCCATCTCTAGCTCGCCCCGCTTGACGGCCCGATTGCCCTGCTCGGTCAGGGTCAGCGACATCCTGGAGGCGCCGGGCGTCGACGGGGGAACTGTCCGTTGGACAGGCGTAGCCGCCAGGCGCGCCCGGTGCCGGTGCTCCCTCACACTCAATCCAACCACAAGTGCCAGCAACAGAATGCTCAGAGCGCCAATGATCCACAGACTCCACGCCGGAAGACGGTTTCCCAACGGTATCGTGGGTGGCGGCGCCCCGCCGCCAATTGCCAGATTTTCGGTCTCAACCGGCAGAGATTCGAGATTGGAGGACACCAGTTGTACCTTGGTGAACTCGATTAATATGGGACCGCTGCCCGTAATATCAAAAGCAATCGTCGCCAACACGCCCGAGCCTGTCACCGGCGGAGCCGGGTTCAACAGCGTGGCCGCAAAATTGATCAGGCCGGCCTGCGTATCGACGTTGTTGTTGACCACGAAGCGTTCGTTCGACGCCAAAAGGGTACCCGGCGCAATTTGGACGCCATCCAATCGCGGGTTGGCATCCTGGACGCGCAACTCGCCGGGATCGTAATGGAGTTGTACCTCGGCCCCATAAAGGTCAACCACATCCTCGACGACGAGATCAACCACCAACAACTTCTCGTCCTGCAGAGGAGCGGCCTTGAGGTATATTTTGGCTGTCGGTTGTGCGTGCACTGGCCAGGCCATTGCCAACATCACCAATGCCAATGCAGCAGCAATCAATCGCAAACGCATCACTTTCACCAATCCCGCCCTTGAGACTTTCGTCACCAATAGCAGTCAAACAGCCGGGTGTCGCTTCAGTTTGCCGTCACCTCGATTTGTTCGACGTCCTTGTTAACCAAGGTTACGGTCCCAAAAGAGACCTCTCCCGCAGCGTCGGAATTACCTTGCCAGGTTACACCCGGTTGCCACTCGATGGTGGCCACTACACCCTTGCCGGAGAAGGCGTCTTCACCTCCGAGCTGGGTGACAACGTAATGGATGACACCGGCCTCGTTATCTACACTGTTCACAGCCACGAAGTCGGGTGCAGGCGCTTCACCAGGCGTGATTTGAATACCGTCCATGTCCGGGTTGGCATCAGCCACCTGATATTTGGCGGCGTCGAATTGGATTTCCAGATCGAGGGCATACAGCTCGCTAACGTCATCGACCATAATCTGGATACTCGACCCGTCGCCCGCCGGCACCAACTGAATGCGCGCCCTACTCGCTGACGGCTGACCGCCATCGTCTGACGGCGCGGCCTCAATCGCCGATGCCTCCGTGTCGGAGGTCGTCGCTTCCGGAGTAGGCACACTCGCCTCAGTGGCTGTTGCCTCTTCTGTGACCGGTACTGGCGTATCTTGCGGGCCAGCCGAGGGCGTCGACTGCCCACCACACCCGACCAACATTATCAATGCCATCGCCACTAACGTCACTATCATTGCTCGTCTGGAATACTGGGAGAAAAACATCGTTTCTTTCCTCTTGTTTTCAGTAAGATGTCATCCAGGCTGGCCGCAAAGCCACACCAGATCCCCTAATCACAATCACTTCATTGTGGCCGGGCCCTGGATACCAAAATTGTTGGCCAACAGAACCATATCCAAGACATCCACGATACCATCTGCGTTGAGATCGGCCTGTGGGTCGTCTGTCTGATAATAATTGGCCAGATACGTCAAGTCAAAGATGTTGACCAAATCATCTCCGTTTACGTCTCCTGCCAACAGGGTCACTGTACCCAAATCGACGACAGCTGTATCGGGCGTTTGCGATGCCTGGCTCAAACGGGCGCGCAAATCGGCGCGAGCGGACAGGTAACCGGGAAAGTCCAGGTTGATGTAACGCGTACCCGGTAACGTGAAGTATCCCTGGTCGTCCGTTTCGACGGCTATGTTTAGGTCGTTGGTTACGGTCGTACCGCCATAAGTTCGGCGCCCCTGCAACAAGCAGCGCCCCGACACCAGGCCGCACAACGACGTCACCGTTAGATAGCCAGGCTCGGTCCGAACACTGGCGACGACGCCCGCCGAGGTAATGACCGTTGCGTCCGAAAAGTCGATCGCCGTCTCACCGGGCCGCGCCGGCAGCCATACGGCGGTGGCCAAGACAATCTCACCATTCAGTGTCGCGTCCTGCAACAAAATAACCGCCAAGTCGGCAACTCCGGCTTCAACGTCTACATTATTGACCACAACGGTGTGTGGCGTAATGAGCACATCTGGACCCAACCGGAGTTGCAGTCCGCTTTGTTGCCAGTCCTGGTCGTCCAGCGAGACGGCATCCGGATCGAATAGCAGTTTGAATGAAAAGGCTCGCAAATCAGTTACGTCTGCCAGCACGTCGGTCGGCTGCCCGCTATTGCAGATAGACATCGTCCGCTGGTCGGGGCGCAGTTGCATCCTGACGAGCGGGACCGTGAGGGCTTCCCTTACCGGACTGCTACTGGCCCGGACGGTGGCAGAACAAAATGTGCGGTCGCGAACCGCGTTGCGAACCCACGGTAGCCAGGTGTAATACAACAGGTCTCCAGGAGAATCGCTATCGGTAATATCACGTCCCCCCGCAATAACCGGCAACAATCGGTCATCGAAATAGGTTTGCCCCGTGGCGTCCAGATCAAGCGTACGTGTTTGCCAGGCTATCAATTCGACGGCCCTATTCACCATCGCTTGTGGAGGTTGGGTCACATGCAAACTGTGCGCCTCACAATCGCCGTAACAGCCGGCCAAAGCGACAGTCACTGCCTGGTCGCCGTAACCGTCGTGCCGGCTGAGTACATTGCGCTTTCCTTGCCGGCTGCCTGCCCGACCCTCGTAGATCGTTCCATCGGGTGCTACCACATAATTATAGCCGATATCGCCCCAGTTCAAAGTGTTGGCTTGATAGCTCCATAATGAGCGCATCAGCGTTGTCCAGTCCACAGCCTCATCGGCAAACAATTCTCCATAAGCCGTTGCCGGGCTATTGGCTGTGGCCGTCTGGTCAACCACAATGTGAGTCACCTGGGTCGTTTCCGGCCGCCAGGCAGGACTATCCTGCCCATCGGGCGACCCCCAAGCCGTGCGTGACACGATTTTCGGTTTGCCCGGCGGACAGGCTGAAGGTGCCTCGCCGGATGTGGACAAGGAAACGTCCGTCTCAGCGTCAATGTCTTCGTCAGTCGGCCCGTGGCTGGCATCGCTGAAGCGAAGAGTGAGGGAACGTACCCAAGGGGAGTCGCCACTCTTCCCGGCAGACAAGCGGACCCGCACCTGCGCAGCCAGCGTTTGCTGCGCGCCGACCCACATAAGACTGCCCACGTGCTCGCCGGAATCCTCGTCCAACGCGAACGGTGCGTTCTCCATCCATTCGGTCCAGCGGATGCCGTCTGGACTGAGGCGAAGCGCAATATTCACCCGGGCATCTTCGGGCAGATCACCGTACCATATCGGTACGATATCCGTCGTGCTGCTGAGAGGTGAGGTGATTGCCGCCGTCACGTAGCTGCCGGACATGGCATCGGCGGCCAGCTGCAGGCCGCTTTCGAGAGCAGGCACCCCATCACCCTGACCGTTTTCCATCAGGTAATTGGAATTGAGGATAGCATCTTTGATCGTGATCTCCGCCGTTCCGTCAGCATTGCTGTAGCTGTGGGTGGTAATCGAGATGCCGCTAGCTGCTGTCTCAGGGACGCCGGTTTCGTCTTCGGATTGGGCCATCAACGCCGGGACTGTGAGAAAGATTGCCAGGATACCCAGAACCAGCCAGAGACATACTGCCGGCCACTCGCGGCGGCGCAACACCTCTGGATTCGAGCAAAACGTTAATCTGGACATGGCACCCTCGGACGCCCTCATTTCGGGCTCTCGCCCGAGACACATCACCTGCTACCTTGTGCATAAACATTGTAACAGGGAGTGAAGGCTGTCTCAACAAGGAATACCCCGAAACTTCCCCCCGCAAAAACACTTGTCTCCTCTCAGTGTTAATACCTACAAGCACCATTCAGCTCTGCAAGAAGTGGAAATCCCGCCGGCGTTTTGCCACAATCGGGTCGCCGGCCTGGAATTCTACAGAATGTGCGTTTGTAGGCATAAAAAATGGGCTCAAGACGAAAGGAGAAAATCCTTCGATCTTGAGCCCGTTAATTGACACGCATTTAAGCTATTAAGCCCCCGCAATTTAGGTGCGCGGCGCACGCCCTGGCTGACACAACCGACAAATAGCCGAGGCGTGGGAGGGCGAAAGGTTGATAGCTTTCGCCCTCCTTATTTGCTCACGAACTTATTGCGACGGGATGCGGAGTATCTGCCCAGCGTAAATGTAGTTTGGATTCGGGATATTGTTGTAGGAAGCCAACTGCCACACAGTCACACCGAACCGGCGAGCGATCGAATACAAGGTGTCGCCATAGCAGACCGTATAGGTGGAAGCCGGAGGCGGCGTTGTGCCATCGGGAATAATCAACACCTGGCCGACGTAGATCAGATTGACGTTATAGATGTTGTTGTAGGACGCCAGTTGCCAGACCGTCGTGCCGTATCGCCGGGCGATCGAGTACAGGGTGTCGCCAGGCTGCACGACATACCTGCCGGACGGAGGCGGCGGCGGCGGCGGTGTCACCGTGGGATAAGGCACAGGCGTCGGGGTCGGTTGTCCCGGATAAGGTGTCGGCGTCGGATAGACCGGGGTAGGCGGTGGCGGCGTCGGTCCACCGGAACCAACCGCGATATTGCCATTCTGGAACGAATTGGCCAGGGGTTGGCCCTGCGCATTGGCCAGATTGACGACTGCAAATCCCAGCTCGGAATTGCCGGCGTTCACCCCACGGAAGTTGATGGACGCCACCAGACCACTTCCGTTGACAGGTTCGTGGGGCGGCAATTGGGTGAGCGCATAACGAATGATGCCGGCCGAGTTGTCCACGGTGTTCATGGCGACAAAGTCCGGACTCGGGAAGGTCCCCGGCTGGATCTGGACTCCTTCGCGGTTCGGATCTGCATCCTGAACCTGGAGCACGGCCGCATTGAAGCGCAACTCAATGTCCGCCGCTGCCAGACCATTGACATTGTCAATGCGAATCTCGATTGTCTGTGTCTGGCTCAGTCCAATCTGGCTTGTGGCGGGAGCTACGCGTACCACAGTTCCGGCCTGGCTGGCCGCCACCGGCGAAGCATTCACCGCCGCAAATAGTGGCACGAGCATCGTTACTATGGCCAACACCGCAACCGTTCTGATGATGGTACCTCTTAGCTTATTGCTTGTCATTTTTTACCTCCTGAGACCTGCGTGGCAGACTATTTTCCGCACTCGCTGCAAAGGCTCTAGCACAGGCGTGTTGCTTCTCGACTGCGAAGCCCAAGGAAAAAAGAATTTCGAGAAATGGGCGACCGGCCTATTCAACCTCCAAAGAGGATTGAACCCAAATTCTAATCACCAAATATTTTTTTGTTATCAAGATGTTGGGGTAAGTTGAGTATTTAGAAACGCCGGGTAGTCATCACAACCCGGCGTCTTAGTAAGCATGCTTTTTGTTAGTACAAGTGGACTTTCAAGCTGCGGCGTCGTGATCTCACCCCAAAAAGGTGTTAATCTGTTAAGCTGCTCCCCTTCACTTATGTAAGGACGCACCAGTAGGGGTTGTGCCTGCCTCCCACTCATCGGTAGTATACCACAATTTATGTAAAGAGTCAAGGGGTTATGATAAGTTCTCCGGCGGATTGATCAACGTATGTTGCCGACATCCCATAATCGACGTTAGTTGCGTATTGGGGGTCAGCTTGTGACCAGTGCCGGCTGTCCAACCTCACCGTTGAGGTCTCGTTTGCACGTTTTGCCGTCCATTGACACATCGGGACAAGTGTGCTATAATTTATAAACCCTCCCCCTGGGGGGGTATATGAATAATTTAGCAAGGAGGGGCCGGTGGTTACGGAATCGACTACCGACATACTCAATCGACTCAAGAGCATTGAAGGCCACGTTCGCGGTATTCAGCGTATGGTCGAAGGCGAAGAGCATTGTATTGATATTATGAACCAGCTGCTGGCAGTGCAACGTGCCATGCAAAAGGTCAATCGGATGGTCTTGGAGCGCCATTTACGGAGCTGTGTTGCCACAGCGGTATGCAGCCAGGACCTGGTTCAACAGGAACGTGTCATTGGCGAAATAATAAATGTTTTCGAAGCTACTGGCAAGATGTAACTTGCTTTGGAGCATCAACGAAAGGTGAGGTATAGACATGGCTAAAAAGACTTTTAAGGTACCGGCAATCAGTTGCCATCATTGCGTGCGCACCATCGAACGAGAACTGGGTGACCTGGACGGGGTCACATCGGTGAAGGCTGATGAGAGCAGCAAGATGGTGACGGTCGAGTGGGAAGAGAGTGTGACCAGCTGGGACCAGATCAAAGCCCTGCTCGAAGAGATCAACTATCCACCGGAGTCATAAATGACGGAAGAACATGTCAGTCTTCCTCTCAAGGGAATGACGTGTACAAATTGTGCGCTCACCATTGAGCGCACTTTGAATAAGATGGACGGCATCAAAGAAGCGGACGTCAATTTCGCCAGCGAAAAGGCAAACGTGATCTTTGATACGGATAAGGTGGATGAACAGTCCATCATCTCCAAAATTGAAGATACCGGCTACGGCGTCAAGACTGTCAAGGTGGATTTGCCCATCACGGGTATGACCTGTGCCAACTGTGCGACCACAATCGAGCGCACGTTGAGCAAAAAGGTGAATGGTGTCGTTTCGGTCAACGTAAATTTGGCCACGCAACACGCCACCATCGAGTACGTTCCCGGGGTGGCCACCTACGCCGACCTGGTCGCAGCCATCGAAAATGCCGGTTACGGCGTCGTGGAAACCGCCGGCATGCCACAGGAGGATGCCGAACGGGCCGCTCGCGAAGCCGAAATTCGTAACGAGACTCAAAAACTGATGGTTGGCATTGCCTTTGCATTGCCGCTATTCATTTTGAGTATGACGCGTGATTTCGGCTGGTTGGGCGCCTGGTCACACCAACCCTGGGTCAACTGGGTTATGTTTGCCCTGGCGACGCCGGTTCAGTTTTACGTCGGCAAGGACTATTACATTGGCGGCTGGAAGTCGTTGCGCAACGGCTCGGCCAACATGGATGTCCTGGTGGCTATGGGGTCTTCGGCAGCCTACTTCTACAGCTTGCCGGTGACCATTGCCCTCACTTTGGGCAGTACCGCCCTGGGTAACCACGTCTATTTCGAGACTGCAGCGGTCATCATCACGCTAATCAAGTTGGGCAAGCTGTTCGAGGCCAGGGCCAAAGGTCAAACCAGCGCCGCCATCAAGAAACTGATGGGGCTCCAACCAAAGACGGCGAGGGTGGAACAAAACGGCAACGAGGTGGATGTCCCGATCGAGCAATTGAAAGTCGGTGACGTCATCGTCGTGCGACCTGGTGAGCGGATCCCTGTCGATGGAACGATAATCAGCGGCCAGTCAGCGGTCGATGAAAGCGCAATTACCGGAGAGAGCTTACCGGTCAACAAGAAACCGGGCGACGCGGTCATCGGCGCCACGATCAACAAACAGGGATGGTTCAAGTTCGAGGCCACCAAGGTGGGTTCGGAAACGGCGCTGGCTCAAATCATCCGCCTGGTGCAGGAAGCCCAGGGTAGCAAGGCGCCCATCCAGCGATTGGCCGATCAGGTGGCGGCGGTGTTCGTGCCGGTTGTCATCGGCATCGCCTTCGTGACGTTGTTGGTGTGGTGGTTCGTGGTAGGCGTCGGCTTCACGCCGGCTATGATCCGTATGGTGGCCGTGCTGGTGATTGCCTGCCCATGTGCCTTGGGTTTGGCGACGCCAACGGCAGTGATGGTCGGTACGGGACTGGGTGCCCAAAATGGCATTCTGTTCCGCAATAGCGAGGCGTTGGAACGAGCTCATTCGCTGGCAACCATCGTTCTGGATAAAACGGGTACCATTACCCGCGGAGAACCCGCCGTTACCGACGTGTTGGCCGCAGCCGAAAACCCGGCGGGAATCGACAAGTCACGCCTGTTGCAGTTGGCGGCTTCGGCCGAACAGGCCAGCGAACACCCGTTAGGCCAGGCAATCGTCCAGGCAGCCCAGGCGCGCGGCCTCCAACTCAGCCAGCCGGACAATTTCGAGGCCATCGGCGGACAAGGTATCGCCTGCCAATTGGCCGGTGATAGAGTTATGGTCGGCAACGCCAAGATGATGTCCAACTGGGCCATCAAGCTCAACGGAATGCAGAGTCAAGCCGAGCAACTGGAGGCCGAGGCCAAGACGGTCATGTGGGTGGCGGTGAACGATGAAGCCGCCGGCCTGATCGCGGTCGCCGACACGATCAAGGAAGGATCGGCCGAAGCCATTTCCAGCTTGCGCCGGTTGGGACTGCAAGTAGTTATGCTCACCGGCGATAACTGGGCAACCGCCAAGGCAATTGCCGGCGAATTGGGCATCAGCGAGGTAATTGCCGAGGTTCTTCCGGGTGACAAGGCGGCAGCAGTGAGCCGGTTGCAGTCCAAAACGCACGGACTGGTGGCAATGGTCGGCGACGGCATCAACGATGCCCCGGCTTTGGCCCAGGCAGACGTGGGAATCGCTCTGGGCACCGGTACGGACGTGGCCATGGAAACGGCCGACGTCACACTGATGCGCGGCGATTTGCGCGCCGTGCCACAAGCCATCGCGCTAAGCAAGGCAACCATGCGGACGATCAAGCAGAACCTGTTCTGGGCTTTCTTCTACAATGTAATACTGATCCCTCTGGCAGCCGGTGTCTTCTACCCCATTATCTGGTTGCCGATGATCCTACGTTCGCTGCACCCCGCTCTGGCTGCACTGGCTATGGCCTTCAGCAGCGTCACGGTGGTCAGCAACAGCCTGCGCCTGCGACGTGTCAAACTGCAGTAGAATCGGGTATAATGTGTTAATCAGTCGCTGTGACAGACCTAAATCAACCGGCAGGGTGCGAAATGGGTCTGTCACGGCGATGAACTCTGCTTGAGGATATTGTATTTTGACCGTTCAAAGGGGTAGACGTTACACAACCGCGCCCGTACGACCGGCACAAGAAAACCCGCTGCGCAATGATTACAGCCAATGGGTGAGGTTTACCCTCTGGCCGGTAGTCGGCTTTTGGGTTGGGGCGTCTCTTTTGTTCTTCGTTGCGGCCGGGGCGGCCGTCTTTCACTTCCTGGGCGGATTTATCAGAAGTCGCGGCGGCTGGCAATACATGGATCCGATTCTGGCCATCTGGCTTCTTCTGGTGGCGTTTTTTCTTTCCCTGGCACTGACCAGTGGGGCGTTGGCCTGGTTACTCGCCCGCCGGCGCCCTATCGGCTATTACGGCAGCCTGCTGACGACCCTTTTCCTGGTGCTGGTTGGCCCGATTGTCAGCCTCGTTCAACAAGCACCCGACTTCCTGTTGACAGCCTCTCTCACGTTGCTACCCATCCTGGTGATGATACTCACACTGAGCAGCATCGCCGCTTTTGAAAACGGCGCCCACGCCGGCCATTCCCACTGATTCGACCGGCAATTGCGCTAAGGCAGATAGGCACCTGGATCCACCAGGTCGGAGCCAAGGCGAATCTCGAAATGCAGGTGGGGGCCGGTCGAGAACCCGGTATTACCCAAAACCCCGATCTGTTGCCCGGCACTTACAGTCTGCCCTGCGTGAACGGACGGCTCGTCGCGCAGATGGGCGTACAGAGTCTGGTAGGTGCCGTGGTCGATGACAACCATATTGCCGTATCCCTGATCGCTCCAACCGGCGAAACGGACAATACCATCGCCGACTGCCTGCACGCTCCCGCCTTCATCGGCCGCAATATCCAGTCCTTTGTGGCAGAACCAATATGATTGGGATACCACACCTTGGGCCGGAGTGTAGCCGGGGTGAATCGGCCCGCTGGTCGAGGAGCCTTCGCCGGCGTAGCTGCGAAATGTCTGTTGGCTCACCTGTCCACAGCCGAACTGCAGCGCTTCGGTCAGTCCATAAAAAATCGTGCGCACGCTCCGTCCCAGCAGCAATAGCGCCGCCACAGCAACGATGGCGACCAGGGCAAGCAGCAAAGCGTATTCGACAAGACCTTGGGCTTGTTGACGTTTCCCCATAGGTTGGTCCCCTTATGTCATATCCGTCTTCTATCTTATACCACAACACCCAGGCTGACAAGCAGTCCGAAAGTCCTGGGTCTGTCCCATTTTCTCGGTAGATGGCCAAAAAAAGCCGGCGGCCGGTTTTGTCTATTTTTTGTTACTGGTGGGTGGAAGGTCCTCCGCCCACCAGTAACAAAAGACTACCTGATTTGTGCGCTTCTTAAAACATCAGAAGTCCTGGGTCTGCCCCAAATCTTTTAGGTGATAAGAGAGCCGACTACCAGCCCCACCAGTTTGTCCCAAAATTGGACATGCTATCGAGCACGGTGACCAACAAGAAGAAGACCGGCTGTTGCCGTCAGCCGGTCCAAAAGGAGGAGAAGAGGAAATTGCCTACCCAATTCAGGGTAATTTCTATTTGACTATAGTGTATCACAGACGACACCGTGATTCTGGACGCCAACCCTACGGCCAACATACCGGAACGCATCGGCAGGCCGTCTTTGTTTCGGACGCCGGGAGGCATATAATTCAAACGGAGAACTTTACAAAGGGAACTTATGGACCATCCAAACGAATCTGGCAGCCAGTTGGCACAACCGCCGCGATTTGTAGTAGACGTGATGCTCGGCAGCCTGGCGCGCTGGCTGCGACGCCTGGGATACGACACCGACTATCAGAACGATCGTGATGATCCCGAGCTGGCTAGAATTGCCCGGGCCGAAGGGCGCATACTATTGACACGCGACCACGCACTGGCTGAACGCAAGGGCGTCGAGTCACTGCTGATAGACAGCCTGAACCTGGAGGAGCAATTGGCTCAGGTTGTGGCCGCCCATCCCCTGCCTGAGGAGACGCGCCGAGAGCGCTGTTCCGTATGCAATGCGCTTACCGAAACAGTCACACCCAGCCAGGTGACGTCTGAAGTGCCGGCTTACGTTCTCAGACATCACCAGCATTTCAGCCGCTGCCCTGCGTGCCGACGCATTTACTGGAGGGGCAGCCACTGGCACAATATGCAGCACCAGATCAAACGCCTAATCGGATGATCCGGTCTACGACTTCATTCGCTCGCCTTTTTCTTCCTGGCTGAAGATCCACCCAACCACCTCGCCGATGTTGATTTCCGGTTCCAGTTCCCACGTGTCCGGATTAAACATGGCTCGGCTCCAGCCGGAGCTCGAGTCGAAGGCGGGGTCGGGCACGAGATCGGTCTCACGGGCAATGGCGACCATACGCTCCTGCCAACGGGCCATATTCTCGACGCGCAGGTCTATCCATTCTGTCTCAGCCCAACGGTTGATGGCGTCAGCACCCGCGTCCCATTGTTGCCACTCCCAACGGTGATCGCGGCGTTCACGATTGGCGCACAACAAGGTCAGGCCGTCGGGCATCAGAATCGGAATACCGATGGAGATTGCCTGGCTGCGCAGTGAGGCGTCCTGCCGCACCAACTCCGAAACGGCCGAAGAGATGTGTTCAGGCGTGGCCTGGGCGACCACGTGCATGGTTCGGAAAATGCACTTGAGCATATGGGCTTCGAAAAGAAGTTTGGACAGTCGAGGCGGCCCCAAGATTTCAAAGGCGACGCTGTCGACAGCGTGTTCCTCTTCCAGGTGGCGCGCGAACTGAATCGCCCGGTGGCGCAGCACGCCGGCGCGATAACTGGGGTTCATGACGGCGCCATCCAAAGCCGCCACAATGTCGCGCCCGGTGTTAACCCCTTCCAGTTCGCACACCGCGTAGAAGGCGATGTCTTCCGGGGTAACACCTCCCATCTGGCCGAGGGTGGTAATGGCCGTGAACTCGGGCAAAGAAAAATAACCGTTCTCGCCGGTATCAATGTAGACCGAACGCAATACGTCGTTCAAGGGAAGGCTGCCCTTATGTTGGCTCAAATCAAAGGGCTGCCCATCCAGACGCACCCCCTGATCAGGCGGGCAGTCGTAGAGAGGAATCTCACGGCCACGTTTTTTGATCGGGCCGTAACCAATCTGTTTCCAGGTAATGGCCGCCGAAGGCTTTATCTCTTTGATGGCCGGCCCATCGGGCGTACGCGCCATCAAAAACAACAACAGGCTGTGGGCGCCGGCCATAGCAGCCTTACTGAGTAGCACGCGTGAGGGTTTTTCTTCGCCGTGGGTGTAGGGTATATTCAGCCCCATACCGCCGGTGCCGCTGGTACCGATCTTAACGTAGACGCGTGCGCCCGACCGTCGCATAGATTCATGCAGGACTTGCACGTGCCTGACCAGTTGTGGGACGTAGACGCTCGCCAGTAGCCTTTCCACAGCGGCGACATAGGGTCCCATCGCCTGGTCGGACGTCCCTTGGCCCATCTGCCACAATTCGTGAGCCCGATCATAGACGTCCAAAACCTCGGCCGCGCTGGTATAAATATCCTGATAGGCCAGCGCCGTAGCCGTGTTGATACAATCCACGATGCCATCGGGAATAAGGTCGGGGGCCAGATCACTCCGCCCCTCGATCAATTGGGCCAGAAAAGAATCGTCGACCGTTGCCGGACTCATTTCGGCCAACACGTCTTCAAAAACCCAGCGCCGGTATTCGGGGCTTGACAATACCTCAGGTCGGGCCTTGTCCTTGAGAGAAGAGCGGACGAAGACGTTGCCCCAGACAGGCACGAGATGAACAGGTGTATCCACAAACTCGGCGTGCAACCGCTCAACGGCCTTGTGGGCCTCGTCTTCCAACAAAGAACTGATGATGAGCGCCTTCGGTTCGCGCGACATCAGTTCGCGACAGACCGCCATGCCCACCAAACCGTAGCCGCCCAATACGAGAATGACCTTGTTCTTGAGGTACATAGCCGCTATTGCTCCTTTGCAATCGCCTGGCGTTAATTTGGAGGATCGCTACCGCAAGAAGTGATCTCCGGCCGGCCTAGTCCTTTTCGGTTTGATGAGCCAGAATAATCGCCTCCGCAACATCTTTCATCGGTTTGCGAATATTCATACTCATTTTCTGAATCTTGCGAAATGCCTCAGCTTCGGTCAAGTCTTGAGTGTCCTGAAGGATACCCTTGGCACGATCGACCAACTTGCGGGTTTCGAATGCCAATTGCAGGTCCTTGACCTCTTTGTGCAGAGTCTCAAATTCCTGAAAACGGGCCAGCGCCACTTCGATAGCCGGCGTCAAGTCGGATTCGCGGAAGGGTTTCACCAGATAGCCGACAACCCCTGCTTCCTTGGCGCGTTCCACCAGGTCTTTCTGGCTGTAAGCGGTTAACAAGATTACCGGAGATATGCGTTCTTCGGTGAGAATCTTGGCCGCTTCGATGCCATCCAGGTCGGGCATTTTGATGTCCATAATCACCAAATCCGGCTTCAATTCGCGTGCCAAATTGACGGCGCTGCGACCGTCGCCTACGTCGCCCACCACCAGATAACCTAAGTTAGTCAGCATTTCCCGCAAGTCCATGCGGATCAAGGATTCATCATCAGCAATGATTACACGTACACGTTCCAAATCAATCACCTCCTGGGATAGTCTTGGGGAAGGTTACCACGGCCTCGGCACCATCGTCTGTTTTCATCTCTATGGTTCCCCTCAGGTCCTCACGTACCAACGTCTGGACAATTTGGAGACCCAGGCTATCACTATCTTGGATACGAAAATCAGCCGGGAACCCGCCCCCATCGTCCCGTACCCGGACAACGACGTGATCGCCTTCGTCCTGCAATAGAAGTCGCACGACGCCTTCGTCAACATCTTTATATCCATGCTCCAGAGAGTTCTGCAGCAATTCATTGATAATCAGCGCACAGGCCGTGGCCTGGCGGGCCGGCAGGTAGATTGGCGGACCATCCAACTCGAAACGGATGTGTTTGTCCGGATCAAGAATACCCTGGCGTATCTGGTTGAGAATGCGGTTACTCACATCCTTGATATTGATAACGCCTGAATCGTCATTCGACAAAAACTCGTGAATGATGGCCGTACTGAGAATGCGGTTCACCGACTCTTCTATGGCCAGGCGCGCCTCATCGCTACTAACGCGCCGCGCCTGTAGGCGCAACAGCGCGGCAATGGATTGCAGGTTATTCTTGACTCTGTGGTGTACCTCCTGCACCAATGCGGTCTTGACGCGAAGCTCTTGCTCCTGACGCCGGTAATCGGTCAGGTCACGAGCAATCAGAATAACGTGCGTGGGCTCCTGCAGAAGAGGTCGCATCTGCAGCCACTGCAACCAGCCCGCACTTGGCAGACCAAACACCGGTATCGCCTTTTTGATCCAGTAACGACCGCGAACCTCCTCAGATTGCTCGATACATCTTTCCTGACGCAAAGCCGCCCGCGCCATATCGTTATCGATCGTTCCCAGCTCCCGGACCGCCCGTCCGACGAGACCGCCAACACGCCCCATGCGGCTGTACAGGTTGATCCCGACGCCACTGACGTATTGAATAATCCGGTCGCGGTTAACGATGAGAATGCCGTCGTCGTCGTAAAAAGGAGATAGATCTTCGGCACCCAGCAACTGGCCGTATTGTGCCATACGCACCAATTGGTGCACCACCTGGCGAAAGATATTGCTTCGCCGGCGATGTCTTTCGAACTCGAGCAAGTTGGTATCGATGCGCAAGCAGCCAATGACACTGTCCTGACCCGGGCGCAAGATCGGATACTCTCGACTGAAGACCATGGCGCCGCCGGGCACGGTTGCGTGCCACTGCGACCGCAAACGGCGTATGCCTTCAAAGAACGGCAAGCGTCGCAAGGGCAGGCTGAGTTCCCGACCGACTTGAGAATGACGATGGACCGGGGTCACCGAATGCGGCTGGGCGTGAAATAGGACAACGTAGCTGTTGCCCTCAACGTGGCCGCACACCAGAACGTCGGAACGGCAGACGTCGGCGACAATCGGTATTTGCTTCTCAATCTTGGTCAAGAAAGCGATATCGAGTTGTGTCAACCCCTTGCAACGTGCATGAACTTCCGAGGAATAGACGGCATCGTCCATTAACAGCTATCCGTATCCAACGCGTCCCGACTGCCACCAACGTCACGTCATGTCGGGCGCGCGAATTTTCTCCTTACCTCAACTTGAGCACAACATTTCAATTATACACAACGGATTCAGTCAAAGCAAAAGGCAAAGACACGGGCGCAGGTGTGCCCCATTATTTTTGGCAGATGGCTAGAAGAGCCGGCGGCCGGTTGAGTCTATTTTTTCTTGTGGGTGAAAGGCTTTCCACCCACAAGAAAAAATGCCAGATTCCACGCGCTTCTTAAGACGTTATGTGAGCAGTCTCTCGCGACCCTACTTCGTAGCCAAATCTTGGCGCGGTCCAATTTCTCCTGCCCAGAATTTGGGACGCACCTGCTGGGCACTGCACTACGGTCAGGCAGGAAGCCGAGCGCCCACAAAGCCCCGCGCGCCCCGAGTGAAGGCCTTGGCAGGCATAGGGCGCTTGCCGGCCGGCTGGACCGTAACCAGTCGTAGCAGCCCGTCGCCGGTCACTACGGCCGGTCCTGTATCCAACGCCAGCACGGTGCCCGGAAGCGCACTTTGAGGGGCAGCGCTGTTATCGACCGCTACAGCAGCTTCCAAGATCTTGAGCGGCGCGCCCTGCCAGTAGGTGAAGGCGGCCGGCCAGGGATAGAAGGCACGCACTTTGCGCTCGATGGCCAGCGTCTTGGTCTGCCAATCGACCAGTCCCTGGGCTTTGGAGATTTGCGGCGCGTAGGTAACCAGCAAAGCGTCTTGAGATTGCGGCACAATTTTGCCTGCCAACCAATCCGGTAGAGTTTCAGCCAGCAATCGCGCGCCTAACTGGCTCAGCTTCTCCGTCAGTGTCTGTCGTGTGTCGTCATCGGCAATCACCAGGCTGGCCTGCCTCAGAAGCGGCCCGGTATCCAGCCCTTCGTCCATACGCATAATAGTCACACCGGTCTCCTGATCACCGGCCAGGATTGCCGCGGCGATAGGCGCAGCCCCGCGCCATCGCGGCAGGAGCGAGGCGTGTACGTTGACGCAACCGGCCGGCGGCCATTCCAGCACCGCCGGCGGCAAAATCTGGCCAAAGGCAGCCACTACGATCACGTCTGGGCGCCAGGCAGCCAGAGCCGCCTGGCTGGCCGGGTCGCGCAGAGTCCGAGGTGACATCAACGGCAGGTCGTGGCGTTCGGCCATCACTTGCACCGGCGACGGTTTCAATTTGCGCCCACGGCCGCTGGGCCGACCGGGTTGCGTGACCACGCCAACGACCTCGTAATGTTCGGCCAATACTTGCAGCGTGGGGACGGCAAATTCGGGAGTTCCCATGAAGACAATGCGTTGTGTCACTCTGTTACCTCCAATACTAATGAGGTTCCATCCAGCCAGACCACTTTCTCGACTGGATAGGTTTGTCCGGTCAGCGATTCGAGCAACTCGGCCAGGCGTTGGGTATCTCCACTGGAGAAAAAGCGATGCTTCTGGCGTTGGGGCGCCGCTGGCGCCCCTTGTGACCCGGTCGCATTCGCGTTGGTCTGGTACACCAGTCGCGTCACTTGTCGCGCCACGGCCGCTGCCGGATCGATAACATTGACGTTGTCGGGTACAATACGACGTAACACAGGCAACAACAAGGGGTAATGGGTACATCCCAGTGCAATCTGATCGACGCCGGCTCTTACCAGAGGATCAATGTAATGGCGCAACAAGGCCTCGGTTTCCGGTGCCTCAATCCGTCCATCTTCCACTGCCTCAACCAGACCATCCCCAATGGCCAAATGAACCGTGACACCATCCGCATGGCGGGCCGATGTGGTGCGAAAGAGTTCGCCGTTCACCGTGCCGGCTGTCGCCAACACGCCGACGTGACCGGTGGACGTTTGTTTTGCGGCCGGCTTGACCGCCGGTTCCATACCGACGAATGGAACCGGAAATTCACGCCGCAAGGTATGCAGGGCAGCGGCAGAGGCGGTGTTGCAGGCGACAACGATTAACCCGGCTCCCCGTTGGATCAGAAAACGGCTGATGGCGCGTGAAAAATCGAGAACTTGGGCCGGGGGGCGCCTTCCATACGGGCAATGAAAGCTGTCGGCAAAATAGAGGCTGGCATGATGCGGCAGCCTGCTGACGACTTCTCGCCACACCGAAATGCCGCCGATGCCTGAATCGAAGAAACCGATGATCGATTGTGGATTGGTGGAATTCATAGCAGCCTGATCCCGAGTCCCATCGCGGAGGGTAGCGAAATCTATTGGCTACTCCGGCGGCCCGATGCACCTACCGTGCGGCGACGGGCGGTTACGCTGAGAACTCCGCCCCGCATACGTCCTTGGTGTAGACACCGCGCAGGTCATCACGTACCAGAGCGGCAATAGCGCACATGACTTCGTCGCTGCGAGCCTGCAGTTGGGCCGTCTTGTGCTTTCCCTCAATCCGTGCCAACAAAATGGGCTCGCCGACGGCTACCAAAATGTGCGGACGGCGCAGGCGACGCCATTCGGCCACAATCGATTCTGAGCCCGAGATGCCAATCGGGAGCACCGGTACGTTGGCTTTGGTCGCCAGATAAGCCACACCAGGCTTGGCCCGCTGCATCACGCCTGTCCGGCTGCGCGTGCCCTCGGGCGCCAGGCCGATAACACCACCGGCCTGCAGCACTTCCAGGCAGCCGTTCAACGCTTGCCGGTCCACCTCGCCACGCTGGACAAATATGCCGCCAATACCGCGAGCAAACCAATTGATAGGCCACAAATCGGCCCATTTTTCGGCGATCAGTACCGTGATGAACTTATAATGGACCCCAAACAGGACCAGAGGCGGGTCGAGAAAATTGAGGTGATTGACAGCAACGATCACCGGGCCTGAGGCGGGCGCGTGTTCACCACCGCGCACCTCAATTCGACACAATAGCCTCAACAGAAAACGAAGAATCACACTCAATATGCGATAAAATACCCGGTGGAAACGCATTACACGAACCTCAACATTCGGACTGTAATTCTATTGAACTTTCAACCCCTGCGCCTTTACCGAATAGGTAATCACGGGGGAATCGCTAAGCATCAGGTCGGCTTCAAAGTTGGCCAGGCCGCCGGCCGGCAACGGCTCGGCCGGCAACTCGATCTGCCGGACTGAATTGACCTGCCCTTGGCCATCGTAGCCGGTCACCAGCACGCGCACGTTCTCGGCCGGCAACTCACCGGCATTACGTATCGAACCCGCCAGGCGCAACATTCGACCGTCAGCCGCTTCTTCGTGCAGGTCTTCCACCGCCAGGTCCCAATCATAGCGGCTCTCGGGCGATACGGGTACGCCACGCAGCACGACGACCTGGTAGCGGGCAAACTCCGCCGGCGACGAAGGGAACAGGATGGCAAAAGCCACCCGCTCTCCCGGCGGCACTACATCTAACTGCGGCATATCCTGTTCCTCGGCCAGTACTGTACCGTCTTCATCCAGGAGAGAAACCTGTACCAAGATTTCGGTAGCAGGTTGCGTACCTGGATTGAGAATTTCCCCCCAGGCCCAAAGATTGCCACGCGGGGTTCTATAAAGCAAAAACCCCTCTACATCCAAGGGCACCGGTGTCGGGGTGGGAGTAGGTGGCTCTTCAGAATTCTCATCGGGCCCGGGAATAATCAATTGCTGGCCAATTTGGAGGCGGCGCGGATCGAGAACCCCATTCGCCTCTTGAACGGCCTCAACTGCCACGCCAAACCGGGCCGCAATCGCCAACAGCGTGTCGCCAGATTCAACCGTATAAAGGATCGGCGTTGCAGTCGCGGTCGGCGTTGGTGTCGGTCCGGGCGTAGCCGGTGCCGGCGTGAACGTAGCCGGCCGGCTGACGGTTTTCACCGGAGCAAGCGTTGCCACGGGCGAACTCTCTGTTGGCTGAGAAGGAGGTGTAATGACCTGCCCACAGCCAGCCAACGTTACAGATATGAATACGAGTGCCAGGATCACGGATTTAATCATAATAACCAATCAATTATAACACACAGCCAATGCCAAAATCAATTATGCATGCCCCACTTGATTTTATGAAAAGTTGTGGTACAATAAATGTGTAATCACGCGAGAGTCTCTGTCGGTTCTGCCCTGCTCGCAGGAGGATTTTAACAATGCAAGATATGATTCAGGCATTCCTCGCTTTTCTGGCCGAAGAAAAGAACTACGCTGACAATACCATTGCCGCCTATCGCAATGATCTGACGCAGTTTCTGCGTTATCTGGAAGAGCAAAGCATCCAGACCAAAGAACCCGATTGGGCAGAAATAGACAAACAGGTGATTGTCGGCTACATACTCGATCTGAAGGAACGTGAGTACACGTCGTCCACCGTAGCCAGAAAAGTCGCCGCGATCAAGTCATTCTTCCACTATCTGATGGCCGAAGGCATCATTAAGGATGACCCTACCACCACCCTGGACTCCCCCAAAGTAAAGAAACGGCTACCCAAAGCCATTTCGCGTGATGATATCGAGCGGCTCCTGGCCGCTCCGGCAGGAAGTTCAGCTCCCAAAGCACAACGTGATCATGCCCTTCTGGAACTTCTGTACGCTTCCGGAATGCGGGTGACCGAACTGGTCTCTCTGGATATTGATGACGTCGATTTGAAATCGGACCAGGTTCGCGTACAGGGAAAGAAGAATTTGAGCAAAGAGCGGCTGGTCAGCATCGATGAGTCTGCTATGGAGTCCGTAAGCATCTATATGAGAAAGGGCCGCCAACAACTGGTCCGGGACCCCAATGAACAGGCACTCTTTCTTAATCATCGCGGGCAGAGACTGACACGCCAGGGGCTCTGGCTCATCATCAAGCACTATGTAGAAGAGGTGGGCATCTCCAATGACGTCACTCCGCATACGTTGCGCCACTCCTTCGCCGCCCACAAACTGAGCCAGGGAAAATCTCTGCAAGACATCCAGAAACTGCTGGGGCACGCCAATATTTCCACCACCCAGGTTTATCAGCAGGTGAGCCAGGAAGCTGAGTAATCGTCCATTCAATCTCCGCTAGGTCCCTTTTCTAAGGCATTGCACCAGGAGCTGCCCTATGGGTTACCTGCAAACTCTTTTGGCACGCAACGAGTCAGTCGTCTTCGCCACGCGCCGACACTGGATTGTTCTGGTGGGTTCCGGTCTCGTTAACCTGTTACTATTGGCCGTTATTGTGGCGGCCACCCTCCTCCTCTCAACTACCTTGGGACCGCTGGCACCAGTGATACTGGTGCTGGCTCTCGTTCCGATCGTTCGTTTCGCCGTGCGTATGATCGAGTGGTTGAACGAACAGTATGTTATTACCAACCGCCGCGTCATCCAGACGGAAGGCTTTGTCACCAAACATGTGATCGATTCTTCGCTCGAGAAAGTCAATGATGTCGTATTGACGCAATCGGTCTGGGGGCGCCTGCTGGGCTACGGTGATATTGAGATATTGACTGCCAGTGAGATCGGGGTCAATCGTCTCGACCGGATACGAGACCCCGTCCATTTCAAGACCGCTATGCTGGATCAGAAGGAGTCTATGGGCGTACGCAACAGGACGGACGATGTCATGTCGGCCGGGGCTCCCGACGCTGCCGACATTCCCGACATTATTGCGGAACTGGACACATTACGCCAGCAGAATATCATTTCCGACGAAGAGTTTGAGCAAAAGAAATCTGTTTTGCTGGGTAAGTTATGACCCAAGAACCCTATCTAGCCGTTGAAAACATCTACGCCGCGGCCGATTTTGTGCGGCAACGCATCACGTGTTCTCCCCAGGTGGGTATAGTCCTCGGGTCGGGCCTGAGCCCACTGGCGGAAGAAGTCCAGGCAGCTACCATAATCCCCTACGGCGAAATTCCCCATTTCCCGGTTTCTTCGGTCAAAGGGCATGCCGGTCGACTGGTCATTGGTTATCTGGAAGGCCAGCCGGTGCTGGTCATGCAAGGCCGCATTCACTTCTATGAAGGTCTTTCGATGCACCAGCTCGTCTTGCCGATTCGAGTGATGCAGGCCTTGGGCATCAAAACTCTAATAGTAACGAATGCAGCAGGGGGACTGAACCCCGGGTTCCAGCAAGGGGACGTGATGCTTATTACCGACCATATCAATTTGGTCGGTATGGCCGGACAGCACCCACTACGGGGACCCAACGACGAGCGATTGGGGCCTCGTTTTCCCGATATGGCGCAAGTCTATTCACCTGAGTTGCAGACTGTCGCCCGCCAGGTGGCTGACCGAGAAGGTTTTCCGCTGCGCGAGGGTGTCTACGTCTACCTGTCGGGGCCGTCATTTGAGACACCGGCTGAAATCCGCTTTCTACGCATAATTGGCGCCGATGCTGTCGGTATGTCGACAGTGCCCGAAGTGACGGCAGCCAGACACGCCGGTATGCAAGTGATAGCTGCCTCAGGCATCACCAATATTGCTATCAGCCAGTCCAATTCCGGCAAAGAGACCACTCATCTCGAGGTCCTGGAAACCGGCAAGATTATTGCACCCCGCATGATGGCCCTTATCAAAGGCGTGTTGAGCCAATTGCGACCGGCCTGACCCGCGTCACACGTTTGACCCACCAAACGAACAGGGGGGACAGGGGACGGAAGCGCTGCGCGACAATTTGCCACATCTCCTACCTGCCCGTATACTTACGGATGCTTTTTCAATCAACCGATTCTCTGCATACACACTAAGCGGTTTACATGACTATTCTGGTTAAACTTGTCGCAGATTACGCAATTTGGCTGTACCTGTTCCTAATCGTGGTGGCCTTGCTGTTCGTACGGGCCTATATGGTCGCCCGCCGCGATCGCGATAATGCTATCTTCACGCTGGAACGCGAGTCGGCCGCCGGCCGAATGGGCCAGTCTGCTATTGGGCTATTTATCACGCTGATCATCATCGGCGGTGTATTGTATACGTCCCAGGTTTTGGTACAGGAAGTCCCCCTGCCTGAAGTAGTGCCGACACCAACCGTATTGGTCGTGCTGCCGCCATCGCCAACACCACCTCCGCTATTGCCGACACCGACATCAACGGCAACGCCCTTACCCTTGGCAACGTTGGCGCTGTTGGAGACTGAGACGCCCACGCCTGAGGCAGCACCGGTTGCCCCGGCCAACTGCCCCAACCCCGGCATTCGTATCTCGGAACCCGGCAACGGCGCAACTGTGTCCGGCGTCATCCAAATTGTTGGATCAGCCTATATCGCGGACTTCAACTATTACAAGTTCGAATTCCGCGGCAACGGATTCGGTGATTGGACCTTCATCCAACGCTTCAACGAGCCCATCAACGGCGGCATCCTGGGCGCGTGGGATACGCGGTCAGTGCCGTCCGGAGAATACGAATTCCGTTTGGTGGTGGTCGATCAGACGGGTAATTACCCCGAACCGTGTGCGGTCAAGCTTAGCGTTCAGAACTGAAGCCGGCCCGTTGCCCCTCTTTCGGGTCTGTCCCAAATCTTTTTTGGAGAAATTGGGCCGAGCCTTGGCTTGGCTGCCAAGCAGGCTCGTGAGAGACCGCTCACTTTATGTTTTAAGAAGCGCGTAGAATC
>CAZHBM010000007.1:0-12951 GCA_964529945.1 uncultured Anaerolineales bacterium
CTTCGCCCTGGTAGCGGTGACGGTGCTGTTCGCCAGTCTCGGCAATCCGTGGCTGTCCGTCCAAATTGGAGGCTGGCAACTGGTAGCGACCGATACCGGCCTGATCCGCTTCTTGAGTATTTTTCTGCGCAGTTGGGTATCGGTGCAAATGGCGATTTTGCTGGCGGTTACCACCAGTCCGCCCGACATACTGCACGCACTGCGCCACCTGGGGGTACCTGAAATCCTGGTGGCGATCATCTCGTTTATGATCCGTTACCTGTCCATGCTCGCGGATGAGGCGACGCGTTTGATGCGGGCACGCGATGCCCGCAGCGTGGGCGGACGGCTGGGCATCAGGCGCGCCGGATGGCAGGCCAAAGTTGCCGGCAATATGGCGGGACAGCTTTTCTTGCGCGGCTTCGAGCGCAGCGAACGGGTGTACAATGCCATGCTGTCGCGGGGCTTCCAGGGCGAGTTCCTGACGATAAACCCGCACCACATGGCGCCAAGCGACTGGGTGGCCGCAGGGTTGGCAGTATCCTTTTTGTTATTGGTCCAGGTAGTGGCCCGCCTGGGTTAGGCCCGCAATCGCAGTTGGACGAAATGACCTTGTACGTCGGCCATCTGGATGCGAAACGAAAGCCCGGTTGTAGTATTGGCCGTTGCCGGGAACCGGCCGGTGAGCTATGCGCTCGAGCGATGGCTGCCGGTCTTGCCTGGCTGCAGCAATTATCGAGAATGGGATTGAGGTTAGTATGCCGGTAACACATCCTGCCCATCATGGGCAGCACAAGGTAGCCTACGATGAGCCTTTGCGTCCATCCGAAGACGGCCGGGCGCTGCAAATTCAACACCTGAACTTTGCCTACCCGGACGGCCACAAAGCCCTGCAAGACGTTTGCCTGGAAGTCGGCTGGGGCGAAAAGGTGGCCCTGGTAGGGCCCAACGGCGCCGGTAAGAGCACGCTGTTGTTGCACCTGAATGGCATTCTTTCGGGGCACGGTCAGGTTACGGTTGCCGGACATCCCCTCGATCAAGATAACCTGTCGCTCATTCGGGCTAAGGTTGGCCTGGTATTCCAAAACCCCGATGACCAACTGTTTTCTCCCACAGTTTTTGAGGATGTGGCTTTTGGACCGTTGCACATGGGTCTGCCTGAACGGGAAGTGCGTCGACGGATCGAGGAATCGCTGCAACAGGTGGGCATGAGCGATTACAGCGATCGCATCTCCTACCATCTGAGCGCCGGCGAGAAGAAAAGGATCTCTATTGCCACCGTGTTGGCGATGAAGCCGGACATTCTGGTGTTCGATGAGCCGTCGGCCGGGCTGGATCCGCGCGCCCGCCGCGGCTTGATTGACCTGCTGCGCAGCTTTTCCCTTACTATGCTGGTGTCCACCCACGATATGGCCATGGTCTACGAATTGTTCGAGCGCACGGTCATTATGGACCAGGGACGAATCGTGGCCGACGGGCCGACGCACAGGTTGATGGAAGACCGGGCGCTTTTAGAAGCTCACGGGTTAGAACACCCCTAGATACTCAGCCAGTGCGCCACGCTGAAGCCGGCCATCAGAAGGGGTTGGTGCAGCAGATAGATCAGCAGGGACCATTGACCCATCCAGGCCAACTGAGAAAGGCCGGGCTGCTCGCCCCAATCGGGCAGCTCCAAGCGTCGATGCCCGCCCGGATACAGCGCCTGCCCCAGGGCCAGCCCCACCAGAACCACGCCAAACCAGGGCAGTAGCGGAAAGTAGTCCAACTGCACCAGCCCGGCGGGAATGAGTCCGAAGACCATCAACCAGGGCGTCTCTACCACGTGAGCGTTTAACTGAATCCCGACCACAATCAGTATGGCGCCCAGAACCAGGTTGATCCAAAACGACTTCGTGTGCAGGAATAGATAGGCCAG
This sequence comes from uncultured Anaerolineales bacterium, assembly GCA_964529945.1. Lineage (GTDB taxonomy): Bacteria > Chloroflexota > Anaerolineae > 4572-78 > NAK82 > CAZHBM01. Next base: position 1,895 of record CAZHBM010000007.1, read on the forward strand.
GATGGTCGATACGCCGATCAGGTGCAAAATGCCGAAAATGATCACCGGTTGGCCGAGAAAGACCCATGTGGTGGCCGTAATGACCAGGCCCCAGCCCAGCAACACCAATCCTCGTGAGAGATAACGCCCAAAACGCACCTTGTCGGGGTTGCCGGCCACTGCCCGCCCGTACCCAATGGCCAGCGCGACGCCGACCAACAGCAGAAACAGGATAGCCGAACTGCGTGCAAATACGCGCCAGCCAACGGCAAAAATGTTGATTGGATAATAACCGAAATAGGTCAGGTCGAAGACAAAGTGATAAGCCACCATCAGGATGATAGCTACGCCTCGGACAACATCGACCTCCCAGTAACGGCGCCCGCTACCTCCATGGGTTAAGAGAAGAAATCGCCCCAGTTTTTTTATCACATGTGTACCTGTCGAGGTTCGACGTCTGACTCAGGATGCCCTTGGACTGGCGCAGCGCCGGCCTCTACGCCTGATGATGCATCGCTCAGTCGCCGTTTGTTTACCCATCGAACGGCAGCCAGAATAGGCCGGCTTATCAGGGAAATCAACGCCTTAATGATGGTAAGGATTGGCCCAAAAAACAGGTCGAGCACCTGGTTGAGCAGGCCCATGCCGCGCCCCAGCAGGGCGAAAAACGGGCCCAGGACTTGGAGCGGCTTGATGTGGGCGTATGCCACACACAAAACCAGCGTTCCGCCCGAGATAACGAATTTCTGCCAGGCTGCGAAATGCAGGTGGAAGAACTCGGCCAGCAGCAATTCGACACCAATGTTTAGCACGACGATGTAGGCCCCTGTGGCCAGGATAGGCTCGCGCCGGATCAGCCAGGTGAAGATGCCGGCGGCAAAGCGCATGGTGACGATACCCAGAGCAACACCGATCATGACGACCCACAGGTGACTGGAGAGTGCCACAGCGGCCACTACGTTGTCCAGGCTGAAGGCCAGGTCCGCCAACTCCACATTTAGCACGACTAACCAAAATGAGGCCGCCACCGTACCTTGCGTGACGAGGTTGTCGTCTTCAATTGGCTGCTGGGGTTCGGATAGGTTCTCGAACGCTAACTTGACCAGGTAGGCCGCACCCAGTATGCGTAAGAAGGGGTTTTCAATGACCCACGTTGCCAGGACCAGCATAAGACCCCGGCCGAGATAGGCGCCCAACAGTCCCACTTTGAGGGCCGCCATCTGCTGCATACCCAGGACGCGATCGGTGAAGGACTGGGCAAACTTGAGGGGTTTAGGGAATGGCACCGGCCTGTCTGTGGGCAGTATGGATACCATGGCTCCCAAAACGGCGGCATTGTCTATTGAGAGGATGCCCTCGAGGAAAATGAGTTGAACGACAATGGTAATGGTATCTAGAACAGATCTCATCAGCAACTCTTTCTGCCAGGAGTAGTTATGCTTCTTTGCCGTTGCTGCCCAGCGGATCTGTCAGGGCAATCATAACATGTGCCAGGCTCTGACAAGTGTTTGCTCGGTTGGGTAGTCGACAATGATGGGATTGAACTACGGGCAGCATTCTACCACAGGATAAGACAGGTGAAAAGCGCATCAAAAGTTTGGGCCCGCTCCAAAATCTCCGTAGATGATATAACAACCGAGTCACGAATCGGTTACGCCCTCCAATTTATCCGGTTTACCCGCCAAAAACTGAACTCACCCAGAGGGGATGGGCTGGTCGCGGGAATTCGGGCCGGGAACTGTTGGCGGTGAGAGTCGATTGTGAAAAACGTAGCTCATATTTGACGAATCACGCAAATTATTAGATACTTACGCCTTGTGATTGTAGCGACCGCGGCACGGAATGCGGCATTCGTTGCCCTGCAGGGCAGTCAGGAACTGCCGGCATTTTGGTGTCGAATAATAAAATCCCATTACGTGGAGGCAAAATATGTATACGGTTATTGTGGACGTTGACAAGTGCGAAGCTTGCGGCGATTGTGTCGACACCTGCCCGAGCGAGGTGCTGGCGCTGGTTGAAGTGGACGGGCGTGAGGTTGCTCAGGCCGTTGCTATGGACGAATGCATCGGCTGCGAGGCCTGCGTGGGTATTTGCCCCACCGAAGCCATCACTGTGACTGAGGACTAATAGCTGTCATCAGGACTAGAGAAAGCCACGGCCTATTCAAATATAGGCCGTGGCTTTTTTGTTTACTTCACTATTCGGTTGTTTGACAACCTGCATTGCGCAGGCGCAAATGATCTTACCTACTAACCTCTCAGGCCCGCCCTAACGTTCACGTCATTTCACTGACTGAGTGTTCACTCATTTTGGGCACTACATTGCCGTGAGTGGTGTTTTTGAATCAGAAGGGACAGGCACACCTCGAAATTGCCTCAATCACTACGCTATGCACCATCCTTTCTACCCGTTTCGGGTATCCACTTGGCCAAGTGTAGATGACTTACTCTACTTATAATTCTATCACAGGCGGATTTTGGCTTCAATATAGTATTTCGCAAAATTACCCTACGCTTTTCCCACGCCAACTATCCATAACTTGATGTTTGAGGATCATTGGCTCTCCCGGTCTCCAAAAAGTGCCGCAAACACAACAGGTGAAGTAGTCAAAGCATTCCAGTTGAAGCCACCAAAGGCGGCCCGGATAGGGGCGCGAGTCAAGGATGTGTCCCAAATCTTTTTGTTGGAGAAACTGAATCGAGCCAAGGCTTGGCTGCCAAGTAAATCCGTGAGAGACCGCTCACGCAATGTTCAAAGAAGCGTTTAGAATCAGGTAGTATTCTTTATTTCTTATGGGTGGAGGACCTCCCACCCACAAGAAATCAAAGACATAAGACCAGCCGCCGGCTCTTTTGGCCATCTACCAAGAAGATGGGACATGCCCGCGTCAAAACGTACTTGTATCCGCCTAACCGGCGTGGTATAATGTCGATTGATGCGCGGGTGGGAGTTATTTTGTGTAGGGTGAGGCCTCTCACCCGAATCTTTCCCAACTCAAACAGGTTTGCGGCGGATATTGGTGTTTGGAGGCAGAGATGATTGAGGTTACCATCGACAGCGTCCGTGTCAGTTTGATGTCACAGGATCGTATTGTCGTGTTGAAAGATCCTAACACCAATCGTTATCTGCCCATTTGGATCGGTCCTTTCGAGGCCGACGCAATAACAATCCAGCTTCAAGGTGTACAGGTGGCGCGCCCACTCACTCACGATCTTCTCAATAGTTTTATCCAGGCGGTTGGCGTCAAGGTGTCGCTGATTGTGGTCAATGCCTTGCGCAACAACACTTTCTATGCCCAGATTCTGGTGGAGGCCGATGGCCAGGAGTTGCAGATCGATTCTCGTCCCAGCGACGCAATCGCTCTGGCAGTGCGGGCCGGGGTGCCCATCTTTGTGGCCGAAGAGGTTATGGACCAGGCCGCCATTACGCCTGAAGAGGATGTTAGTGAGCAGGAGGAATTGGCAACAACGCCGGAAGAGCAGGAAGAACTGGATGCCTTTCGTGATTTTGTCGATTCCCTGGACCTGGAAGATCTTGGGGATTAGAGTAAACCTCGCCAGCCAGTCTTTTTGACGCCCGCCCAGCTACGGGCCGGGTTTCGTCACCGATCTGCTGCTTGCCTGCGTCACCCACAGTCTGATTACCGGTCCGTGCGTCAGGGATTGTAGTCTATCGCTTGACTGTACGAGTATGAGTTATTCTATTCATGAATGGGTGAGTCTATGCCAGAGTCAGCGGCAGGTGGATCGACAACCAGGATGCCTCCTCACAATCTGGAAGCCGAAGAGGCGGTCTTGGGGTCGCTGTTGATCGATTCAGACGCGGTTTTGCGCGTTGCGACCTTTCTGCAACCCAACGATTTTTACGTGCAACGTCACGGCTGGATCTACGAGGCCATCCTCGAGCTGCACGAACGGGATGAACCGGTTGACCTGGTTACGCTGACCGACGAGCTGGAACGTCGAGGACAGTTGGAGCCTGTCGGCGGCCCGGCTTTCCTGACCGGCTTGATCCACACGACGCCTACCAGTTTCCACGCCGAGTATTACGCCCGCATTGTCGAACGGACCGCAGTGCTGAGGCGGTTGATCGATGCCGCCGGGCAAATCGCCAAGATGGCCTATGAGGACGTTGATGACATTTCCGAGGTGGTCGACCGGGCCGAAACGTTGGTTTTTGGCGTGTCCGAACGGCGCGTGGCCCGCGACCTGGTTCCCATCCGTCAGGTTCTGGATGATTTCTATGACCATATCGAGTACCTGCGCCAACACCAGGGCGAGGTCATCGGTATCCCAACCGGTATCAACGATTTGGACAAACTGCTGGGCGGCTTCCAGCGCTCGGACCTGATCATCATCGCCGGCCGTCCCGGCATGGGCAAAACCAGCCTGGCCCTGTCGATTGCCCTGCAAGCGGCTCGGAAATGGCAAAAACGAATTGGCGTATTCAGCCTGGAAATGAGCAATGAGCAGGTCGTCCAGCGGCTGGTCAGTGCCGAGACGGGCATCGACAGCCAAAGGCTGCGCCTGGGCAACATTCACGAGGATGAATGGTCCGTCTTCGTTCAGGCCACCAGCTTGCTCTCCGATACGAGCATCTACATCGACGACACACCGGCCCTGTCGGCGATGGAGATGCGCACCCGTGCCCGCCGTCTGCACGCCGAACATGGGATGGATTTGCTGATCGTCGACTATCTGCAGTTGATGCGCGGTGATTTCCGAAATGACGGCAACCGGGTGCAGGAGATTAGCTACATTTCGCGGTCACTGAAGTCGCTGGCTCGCGAGCTCAATATTCCGGTGGTGGCTCTCAGCCAGTTGTCGCGCGCGGTGGAAGCGCGACACGACAAACGCCCTATGCTGTCCGACCTGCGTGAAAGCGGAAGTATCGAGCAGGACGCGGACGTGGTCATCCTGCTCTATCGCGACGATATGTACGACCCGGAGTCGGAGACACCCAATATTGCTGAAATACGGGTCAGCAAACACCGAAGCGGGCCGGTGGGTATGGTCCAGGCGTATTTCAGGAGGGAACTGGCACAGTATGTTGATCTGGAAGTTCGTCGGGAACGTCCGGAAGACTTTATATAGATAATATGGACAAGTTCGAAGGCTTTCCGGCGGGAGAATTACGCTACATCTCGGTGCCCGATCTGTTGTTCGCCGACCTCGTGCCCAGGATCGACAATCTGGCCGAGTTGAAAACCGTGTTGCACCTGATTTGGTTGCGTCAACGGTTTGATCGCCAGGCGGTTACGTTGGCCGATCTGTTGGCCGACGAGACGCTGGCACGCGGTCTGGCCGTGGGGGGGGCGGATCCCGAAAGCGCGCTCACCCTCGCTCTGGACCAGGCGGTCAAGCGCGGCGCCCTGCTCAAGCGAATCCTGGAAACGGAAACAGGTGTGGTGGAGGTTTTCGCGCTCAATAGTGAGGGCGGGCGCCGGGCGCTGGCGGACATTGAGGCCGGCAAGCTGGGCATTCAGGGGGTGGTGTTGGTAGAAAAACCGCCGGTGGAGCCGCGCGCCAACATATTTGAACTCTACGAAGACAACATCGGCCTGCTTTCACCTATCCTGGCCGACGAATTGCGTGAGGCCGAGGCGACTTATCCTGCAGATTGGATTGAAGAAGCCTTCCACATTGCGGTCTCCAACAACGTGCGTAAGTGGCGCTATATACAGGCCATCCTGGAGCGCTGGACGACCGAAGGAAGAGGCGATGGAACGGATCAGCGAGATACTGAAAAAGGGGACCGCTGGTATACAGATGAGGAATTCAAACAGTTCTTCGTACACTGAGTCCGGCGAAGAACGCTCGAAGAAAGAAATACAAAAGACACCTTGCCCTATTTGCGGTGGTGCTGGTTTCATCCGCCGGGACGTACCGGTCGGCCATCCAGATTTTGGCAAGGCGTTTCCGTGTGAGTGCCAGCAGGCCGACGTCGCCTCGCGGCAACTGGAAAGCTTGCGGCGCGTGAGCAATATGGATGCCATGAGCCGCTACACGTTCGACAGTTTCGTCCCTGATGGCGTGGCTCTGCCTGAGGAGAAACAGAAGAACCTCAACCGGGTCTTTGTCGCAGCCCGCCAATATACCCTGGACCCCCAGGGATGGCTGATCTTGCTGGGCGGCTATGGCTGTGGCAAGACCCACCTGGCGGCGGCCATTGCCAACGAGCGCCTGGCCCAGGGCAAACCGGCGCTGTTTGTGGTGGTACCGGATTTGTTGGATTATTTGCGGTCCACCTACGCGCCACACAGTGCGGCCACCTATGACGAGCGGTTTGACAAGATTCGGAATACCCCGCTGCTCATTTTGGATGACCTGGGAACACAAAACACTACCGAGTGGGCACGTGAGAAGCTGTTCCAGATATTCAATTATCGTTACAATGCGCGCCTGCCAACCGTGGTGACATCCAACCAGGACATGGAATCGATTGATCCCCGTATCCGTTCCCGCCTGGTGGACCCGGACCTGGTGCACGTTTTTGTCATCCTGGCCCACGATTTCCGCACCAGCGGCAACGAGCAGACGGGCCATGAGCTGTCGAGCCTGAGTCTGCACGCCGACCAGACTTTCGACACCTTCTCGCTGAGACGACGAGAGTTGAAGGCCGACGCAGTCGCCACGTTGGAACAGGCACTGACCTTCTCGCGCGCTTTTGCCGAAAACCCGGAAGACTGGCTGGTCCTGACCGGTGGTTACGGCTGTGGCAAAACACACCTGGCGGCGGCCATAGCCAACTACCGCGCGAGCCAGGGCTATCTGGCCCTGTTCGTCGTCGTGCCCGACCTTTTGGACCATCTGCGGGCCACCTATGCGCCCGACAGTATGGTTTCTTACGACAAGCGCCTGGATTTGGTGCGCACGGCGCCCTTACTGGTTTTGGACGACCTGGGCACGCATAGTGCCACGCCCTGGGCGCAAGAGAAATTGTATCAAATTTTCAACCACCGCTACAATGCCCGGTTCCCGACGGTCATCACGATGAACGACGGCGCACCTATCGATGAACGGCTGAAGACGCGTTTGTTCGATCAGGGGCGGTGCGTCCTGTTGCGCATCGAGGCGTCCAGCTACCGCGGATCGACGGTGCGCCGTCGCGAACGCGGTTCCAAACGCTAGCCATCGTTCTCTGCGGCTGCCCATCGCCGGCGCCGAAATTTGTTTCTCTTTTTGACGCCATATACCAACGATGGTATGATAGGCTGCGTCCGCTTGGGTCGTCAATGTTGCCCCCAGCACCACGATAATCTGGTTGCGTGGGGGTTTTGTTTATTATCGTCGGTCGCGTATACACAGCAATTCGAGAGGAAAAGACGGGGAATGCGGATAGGTATTGATGCCCGCTTGGTCTATTACAGTCGGGCAGGTATTGGTCAGTACATTCTGCGGTTGGTTGAAGCCCTAGCGAAACTGGATGTGGGTGCCGACCAGTTTGTCCTTCTTCAGAGCCGGAAAGATCATACGAAGATCGTCAACCGGCCCAATTTCGCGCGCCGGTCTCTGTGGACCCCCAGTCATCACAGACTGGAGCAATTATTCTTGCCCTTGGAGTTGGATCGCGCGCGCCTCGACTTGTTGCATAGCCCGGACTTCATCCCTCCGTTTCGACGTACCGGCCAGTCGGTCATCACCATCCACGACCTGGCTTTTCTGCTTTATCCTCATTTTCTGACGAACGAGGCTGCCCGTTACTACGGCCAAATCGACGAGGCGGTGCGCAGCACCAATCACATCATTGCCGTCTCGGAGAGCACTCGCCGTGATACGATCAGTCTTCTGGGGGTACCCGAGCAGAAGATAACGGTGATTTACGAGGCCGCAAATCCCATTTATCGCCAAATTGACAGCGATCTGGCGCGCAAATTTGTCTCTGATGCCTACGACATCGACACCGACTACATCCTGTTCGTGAGCACCATCGAGCCGCGCAAGAATCTTCCGGCGCTTCTCCAGGCTTATCGCAAACTGCGCGACGCTTACAAGCGGCCCGAGAAGCTGGTACTGGCCGGCCGGCGAGGTTGGTTGAGTGAAGAAGTCTTCGACACGATTGAAAAACTGAATCTCTCCGAGCACGTCCGCTTGCTGGGCCGGGTGCCGTCGGAACACCTGGTATATTTGTACAATGCGGCCCGCGTGCTTGTCCATCCCTCGTTCTACGAAGGGTTTGGCCTGCCCCCATTGGAGGCCATGAATTGCGGCATCCCCACCATCGTATCCAACGTCTCTGCCTTGCCCGAAGTGGTAGGCGATGCTTCCATTCTCATCGATCCCAATGACGTCGACGAATTAATGGTGGCTATGTGGCGTGTCCTGACAGACGAGGAGCTGCGAAGCGGCATGGTGGCCAAAGGGCTGAAACGAGCGGAAATGTTCTCTTGGGAGCGCTCGGCACAAGAGACACTCGACGTCTATCGGCGTGTGGCCGGATGATAATATTCACCGGCCACCTGTGAACGGCCAACCAGAGTCATGCGGATTCTTTTGCTTACACCCCAGCTGCCCTACCCGCCTCATCAAGGTACCAGCCTGCGCAATTTTAATCTAATCGCTCAATTAGCCAGGCGGCATACGGTTTGTCTGCTTTCGTTTCGTGAGCCGGACCAGTCGCTGGAGCAGGCGGGACCGTTGCGCGAACTGTGCGAATGGGTCGAAACGCTACCTGTCCCCAGCCGCGGTACCGGCCTGCGCCTCAAGCAGATGCTGACCACCCGCCGTCCGGACATGTCGTGGCGGCTATGGTCGCCAGAGTTCGCACAAAGATTGGCGCATCGCCTGGCAGAGTCCGCCTTCGACGTCGTTCAGGTGGAAGGCATTGAGCTGGCTCCCTACATCCCCACGATCCAGGCGGCCGATTCGACCCCTCTCCTCGTCTACGACGATCACAATGCAGAATGGCTGTTGCAGAAGCGGGCCTGCCTGACCGACCTACGTTCGCCGCGTCGCTGGCCGGCGGCTGCTTACTCATTTGTGCAATGGAAACGACTGAAGGGGTATGAGGCAAATGCCTGCCGCAGGGCGGATGTCGTGGTGGCGGCCTCGGAAGCCGATGCAGATGCCATTCACCAGGTGGCGCCCGAAATCGAAATCACCATCGTCCCCAACGGCGTTGATTTGGGGGAATATACCGGCTACAACGGTGTCACACAAGATTACGATCTCGTTTTTACCGGCAAGATGGACTTCCGCCCCAATATCGATGCGATGTTGTGGTTCTGCCAGGAAGTGTTGCCCTTGATTCAGAATAGCTGGCCGTCCGCGAAATTGGCGATTGTCGGCCAACGCCCTCATAAGCGTCTGGAGCCCTTGCGCAGCCTGCGGGGTGTTACCATTACCGGCTGGGTCGACGACGTGCGGCCTTACATTGCCGGTGCTTGCGTTTACGTTGCGCCGTTGCGTGTCGGCGGCGGTACCCGGTTGAAACTATTGCAGGCGTTGGCTATGGCCACTCCCGTGGTGGCGACCACGTTGGGTGCAGAAGGCTTTCCTATTCGCGACGGCGAACATTTGATGTTGGCCGACAGCGCCGAGGACTTCGCGTTAGCTGTGTTGGCGTTGAAGAACGATCGTGCTGAACGAGACCACCTGAGTAGCGCGGGACTGGAGTTCGTCCAGTCGGCTTACGGGTGGGACAGGCTGGTGCCAAAGCTGGAAGAATTGTACCGGCGTGCCCCAAGTGGCAAGAGTCCGGCCGAAAAGAACTTATGACCGAACCAATCATTCGTGCTGAAAACGTCCATTTTTCATATCGACCGGAAGCCCAGGAGCCGACCTATGCCCTGCAAGGTGTGAGCCTGGACGTGCATCCGGGCGAATACCTGGTCGTTGTCGGTCACAACGGTTCGGGCAAATCCACCCTGGCCAAGCATTTCAACGCGCTGCTGGTACCCCGACGCGGCGACGTATGGGTGGACGGTAAGAACACCAAGGACCCGACCTATACGCTGTTTGTGCGCAGTACTGTCGGCATGGTTTTTCAGGTGCCGGACAACCAGATCGTAGCCACCGTGGTCGAGGAGGACGTGGCCTTCGGTCCGGCCAATCTGGGCGTGCCGGAAGATGAGCTCAAGCGTCGGGTCGACTGGGCCTTGCGCGTGGTGGACATGGAAGCCTATCGCGACCGGGCGCCGCATTTGCTCTCCGCCGGCCAAAAGCAACGCGTTGCCATTGCCGGCGCGATGGCGCTCAAGCCCAAGGTGCTCATCCTGGACGAGAGCACGTCAATGCTGGATCCGGCCGGCCGGGAAGAAGTCCTGAAAGCGGTCCGCCACCTCAACCAGGAGGGCACCACCATCATCGCCATCACGCACTTCATGCACGAGGCGGTTGAGGGTGACCGCGTGGTGGTTATGGAAGCGGGGCGAATTGTGATTGAGGGTACGCCGCGGCAGGTGTTTGGACAGGTCGAAAAACTGCGGTCACTCTATTTGGATGTGCCCCAGGTGACTCAGTTGGCCTACGGCCTACATCAAAAAGACGCTACATTCCCAGCCGACCTGCTTACAGTTGAAGAAGTGTCCGACGAAATTCTGCGCCGCGTGCGAGGAAAAGCCCAGTGAACGCCAATCGTGAGCCGGTGATTCAGATTACGGACTTGACCCATACCTACCTGCGCGGTAGCCCGCTGGAGGTACAGGCCCTCAAGGGCGTGTCGATGACCATTTATGCCGGGGAAGCGGTCGGCATCATCGGGCGTACCGGCGCCGGCAAGAGCACCGTCGTGCAACATTTCAACGGCCTCATTCGCAACCGTGAGTACGGTAAGGTGATCGTCGACGGCCAGGATATGGCCGATACCTCGATCAAGATCAAGAGCATTCGGCAGAAGGTGGGCCTCGTTTTCCAACACCCTGAAGATCAACTGTTTGAGCGCCTGGTCGGGGATGACATCGCCTTCGGTCCCAAGAAATTGGGCATGCCGCGTGAACAGCGACGCGAGCGTGTTCGCTGGGCGATGGAAACGGTCGGCCTGGGATTCGACGCGTTTAAGGATCGCTTCACTTTTTCCCTCAGCGGCGGCGAGATGCGAAAAGTGGCCATCGCCGGGGTATTGGCCCTAAGACCCAAAAT
>CAZHBM010000007.1:13051-25743 GCA_964529945.1 uncultured Anaerolineales bacterium
GGCCTCGGCATGCCCCAGGTCACCGCGCTGGCGCATCGCCTGAAGACGGCCGGTCTGGATTTGCCGCGCATTCCTCTCACGGTGGAGGAAGCAGAGAGCGACATATGGAAGATTTTGAGTTCCTGAGGAACGTTACGATCGGCCAGTACTTCCAGGGGACGTCGATCGTTCACCGCCTGGACCCACGCATCAAAATTACCGTCGTCATTATCCTGGCAATCGTAAATAGTTTTGTCGTTTCCTACATGGGCAATGCCATCCTGCTTTCGGTTTGCACGCTGTTTGTTCTCGCCTCCGGGCTGCCGTTCCGGTTTATGCTTTCCGGTATCCGCCCCGCATTGCCGATCATAGCGATCTTCGCCGTTATGCAACTCTTTTTCTATGGTGACGCCTACCCACCCTACGGTATGCAGACCATTGTTTACTGGCGCTGGGGTTTTCTGTCGATCACCAATTCGAGCATCCAGCTTACAGCCGTTACCCTGATGCGCTTCCTGGAGATCTATTTCCTGATCAGCCTGCTGACAGCCACTACGACGACGACGAACCTGGCCTACGCCATCGAAAGCATGCTGATGCCGTTTCAGCGTTTCCACGTTCCGGCTCAGGAAATCTCTTTGGTCGGTACGATCGCCTTGCGGTTCGTCCCCATTTTCGCCGAGCAATTGGAGACAATCATGAAAGCCCAGGCGTCGCGCGGGGCCGATTTCGGCGGCGGTGGCGTGTTCCAATTTGTGAATCGGACCCGCCAGATGGTCACGCTGATCGTTCCCTTGTTCGTGGATGCTTTTCGACGCTCGGAGGATCTGATCCTGGCCATGGAAGCCCGTTGTTATACCGGCGGCAGCGGCAGAACGAAGATGACCCGCTTCCACACCACAACCCGCGACCACGTTGTGATCGCGGTTACCTTCGTATTCGCAGTCCTGATGCTCGTGTTCCGCAATTCGTTTCCCGTCTAATCGGCTAGCCTTTATCCAATCAGTCTGAATGTTGCAGCAAGCCGCCCAACTGGCGTACAGAGGGGAAGGGTTTTCTATGAACGACACGATTACCGGCGTTGCCGGCATTGAGGTGGGGCACTACACGGATTTGGAAGCGGCGACAGGATGTACGGTTGTTTTGTGCCGTCAGGGGGCCACGGGCGGCGTCGATGTTCGCGGCTCGGCACCCGGCACGCGTGAGACCGACCTGTTGCGTCCTATGAATTTGGTGGAGAAAGTCCACGCTGTGGTGTTGACGGGCGGAAGCGCCTATGGACTGGACGCCTCCGGAGGAGTCATGCGTTGGCTGGAAGAGCACGGGATTGGGTTTGACGTCGGCGTGGGGTTGGTGCCCTGCGTATCGTCGGCAGTGTTGTTCGACCTGGCCATCGGTGACGCGGCTGTCCGCCCGGGTCCTGAGGCGGGCTACGCCGCCTGCCAGGTCGCCAGCGACGGCCCGGTGGCCGAAGGCTGTGTCGGGGCCGGCACCGGCGCCACGGTGGGGAAACTCTTTGGCCCCGCCCTGGCTATCAAGGCCGGGCTTGGGACGGCGGCCCGTCTGATCCACGGCGGGGTGACCGTCGGGGCACTGGTAGCAGTCAATGCTTTCGGTGACGTCATCGATCCCGATTCCGGACAACAACTTGCCGGGCCTCGCGACCCGTCCGGTCGCGGTTTGACTGATACCCAATCGCGGATGCTGGGCGATCTCAGCCAGACGATGTTGGGATTTCCGTCAAACACCAGCCTGGCCGTCGTTGCCACGGACGCCGTCCTGACCAAGGAAGGGGCCAACAAGATGGCCCAGATGGCGCAGGATGGACTGGCGCGGTCGATCCGGCCGGTCCATACGATGTGGGACGGAGATACGGTGTTTGCTATGGCTACGGGGCGCAAGGAAGGTGTCCCGGTCGACGTCAGCGTGGTGGGGACTGTAGCGGCGCTGGTGTTGGCCGAAGCGGTCGTACGTGCCGTCCAGAAGGCGTCGACGCTGGCCGGCGTGCCAAACGTCCGCGACTGGGCGGCTCAGGGCGCTGGCGGTTAGCCGGGCGAAAAACAGAGCAGGAACCACTTCTTATTGAGCGTGGCCCAAATCTTTTGCAGGAGAGATTGGACCGAGCCAAGGCTTGGCTGCAAAGTAGTTTCGTGAGAGATCGCTCACACAATGTACTAAGTAGCGTGCAGAATCAGGTCCTTTTTTTATATTTCTTGTGGGAGAATATTTTCCCCCCACAAGAAATATAAAAAAGACAAAACTGGCCGTTGCCTCACATAGCCATCTACCAAGAAAATGGGACACACTGCTTGTTATTGGTAGGGCAGTTTGTTTTGGCACGAAACCTTCTGAATGTGGTATAATCACTTCTAAGGGTAGTGTAATGGCCTGCCGGTTGTGGCGGGTCTGAACACCAGGCAGCCAATCGTGCAGCAGCGCGATTCTGGCTGTGAATTGCAGGCCTATTTACCCCTCCCTGCACGCAATTTTCCTTAATGAATGTGTCCCACAGGCCTTTTGATGGCGAATTCTGGGAATCTTTACCTGGCAAGGAGTCAACCGTATGAGCGGACACTCGAAGTGGAGTACGATAAAGAGAAAAAAGGGTGCGGAAGATGCCAAGCGCGGCAAGATATTCACCCGCCTGGCCCGCAACATCACGTTGGCCGCCCGGTCGGGCGGCGGCGACCCTGATTCAAATGCTACTTTGCGCATGGCGATAGACAAAGCCCGGGGCTCCAACATGCCCAAAGATAATATCGAACGCGCCATCAAGCGCGGCACTGGTGACCTGGAGGGCGGGCAGCTCGAGGAAGTGATTTACGAGGGCTACGCCCCGCACGGTGTCGCACTGCTCGTCCAGTGTTTGACCGATAACCGCAACCGGACATTGGCCGATATTCGCCGTGTGTTCAACCGCAGTGGTGGCAGCCTGGCTGAAGCCGGCGCCGTGACGTGGATGTTCGACCCCCGCGGGTTGATTACCATCGAGCGAGCCGGTCTTGATCCCGACGAAATCTTTTTGATGGCTGTGGAGGCTGGCGCCGAGGACATCGAGGTTAGCGACGAATTCGTTGAAATCTATACCGAAGCCGGCGATTTGCACACCATCGCGACGGCGCTTGAAAATCAAGGGCTATCTGTTGAGGATGTCGACCTATCCATGGTGGCCAGCACTCAGATTTCGCTAGATGAGAAGGAAACGCGTCAGATTCTGGCGATGATTGAAGCCCTTGACGAGCTGGACGACGTGGATCAGGTTTACTCCAACCTGGACATACCTGATGAAATCCTGGAGTCGGCTTAGCCCCGGTCAAGGGTTGTGACCTGGTCTGTAATGCACTTCTCGACCACTGGATGTTTCGAAAACGGTTTTTTACCCGGATCTGCCGGCACAGGCTTAACCCGTCCGGCAGATCCGGCAAGCCCGAATGGTTGGTGCTGATTTGCGCATATTGGGCATCGATCCCGGGACTGCAACCACCGGCTTTGGCGTTGTCGAAGGCGAAGGCAGCAGTCTCGCAGTCGTTACCTTCGGCGTCATAACCACCCCCCCTCACCTCTCATTGCCGCAACGGTTGCAGCAAATCTATAACGAACTGCAAACACTGACGGATGAATGGCAGCCGGACGGCGCAGGCGTTGAGGAGCTATTCTTTAGCAAGAACGTCCGTACGGCGTTGGCCGTTGGGCACGCTCGTGGTGTGACGCTTCTGGCACTGGCGAATGCCGGCATTCCCATCCGTGAATATAAACCGGCCCAGGTCAAGGAAGCAGTCACCGGTTATGGTGCTGCTCCCAAGCTGCAGGTACAGACGATGGTCCAACACCTTTTGGGCCTGCCGGAAATACCCAGGCCGGATGACGCCGCCGACGCTTTGGCCGTGGCCATCTGTGATCTGCATACTGCCCGTTGGCGGTCTCTGTATTCTCAGCAGTGAGTTTGGTATTTGCTTCTCAGTGCAGAGAAGTCCGACGTGTGTCAGCCGTCCGTTGTCTCCTCTTGATTTTCGAGCTGGTTCTCCTTACCCACAACGTTGGCCGGCTGTTGCTTCGTGGATGTGCCCAATATCTTCTGCTATTTCCATCGCCGTTATGAGCGATGAATGAGACCTTTGTTGCGTCTATGTGGTCCCGACACGAGCCAGGGGGAGAAAATGTTACAGCATACCTTGCCCAGTTTCACCCGCCGGCGTCAGACAAAATTAGTAGCCGGATGGATAGGCGGCTGCCTGCTGCTGGCGCTGGCTCTAGCCCTGTTGGGCCAGATAAAACCTCTTGCGCCGGTATACGCCCAATCCGGCAGCGGCACGCTGCGAGTAGCCCTGTCCGGGAGTGATGGGCCGGCTTGTGGCAGCGTCGCGTCCCCATGTCGCACGGTCCAATATGCGGTCGATCTGGCGACAGACGGAGATGAGATTTTGGTAGCGTCCGGGACTTACACCGGGGTGCTTCTTCGAGCCGGCAGGCGGCAGGTCGTCTACGTCACCAAGACGCTAACCATTCGCGGCGGCTACACCACCAGCAACAGTTTCGCCGGACCGCCCCTGCCGGCCACACAGCCCACAATTCTGGATGCCCGGCAATCAGGCCGCGTCTTGTACGTATCGGGGAGCATTTCGCCGGTTTTTGAAGGAATTCAACTGGTAGGCGGCAATGCGCTGGCCGGTGAGGCGGCGACTCCTAACGGCGGCGGCGCATCGGTGACGACGGCTGCAGCCATCTTTCGCGAGTGCCGCGTGTATAACAACGTGGCGACCTCAGTCGGAGGCGGTGTTCACCTGCAGGATAGCCCGGCGCTACTGGTGGGCAACGCAATCTACTCCAACTCGGCCGGTTACGGAGGCGGTATTGGACTGAGTGGTAGTGGGGTCGTGCTGTCGGGCAATCTTGTTTACAGCAATACCACCACCGGCTACGGCGGCGGTATCAATATCTATCAGGGTAACAAATCCTGGTTGACGGGTAATGTGATTGCCTCCAACAAGGCGCAGCTTAACGGTGGCGGGCTGTACCTGGGCGAAAGTGCGTCGATTACCGTGACAGGCAATTCCATTCACGGAAATACGGCTCAACAGGATGCCGGTGGCGCCGAAATATACTCAACGACAGTGTTTTTCTCCATCAATGACGTCTATGACAATAAGGCCATCGATGTCAGCGGTGGCGGGCTGAATGTGTATAGCGGCTCGGGAGTAATCAGTGACTGTAATATCTATTCCAACAGTGCCAACATCAACGGTGGCGGCGTCTTTCTCAACCACAGTGACCTGTTGCTGGCCGGCAACCGCGTCTATTCCAATCGCGCCAACAACGGCGCTGGCGTCAAGCTCGAACTGAGTCCGGCCCGGATCGAAGGAAACCTGATACTGCAGAATGGCCCTGCCAACTTTGGCGGTGCGATGGACGTCTATGCCAGCCCGGCACAGATCGTCGGCAATCGTATTCTATCCAATACCAGCGGTTATGGCGGCGGCGTTATTATTTATAGTTGTCCTGACGCACTGTTCTCCGGTAATGTGGTCGGCTACAACCAGGCCTCCAGCGACGGCGGCGGGCTCCGGATTCACGTCAGCACGAATACCAGCGTGGTGAGCAATACCTTCTATGAAAATATTGTGGGTGGCGACGGCGCCGGTACGTTGGTTGATGCCAGTTTGACGACGTTTGAGAGGAACAGTTTTCTGGGTAACCAGGCCGGTGGAAAGGGCGGCGGCCTGCGCCTGGTCAACGCCAGCCGGGTGAATATGAGTAACAGCCTGATCGCGGACAACGATGCGTCGCAAGCCGGCGGGGCTTTCATTGGCGGCTCAGCGATCAGTATGACGTTTACCACGTTGGCCGGTGGCTCCCATGGCGGTATTGTTTTGCAGGAGGAGTCCGGACAGCCGGCGACAGCCTGGTTAACCAACACGATTGTGGTCAGCCAGGCAACGGGCGTGCAGGCCCTGGCAAACTGCACGGCCAGTCTGCAGGCGACACTCTGGGGAGACGGAGCGTGGGCCAACACGGTGAACGTAGCCGGCCCGGGAAGTGTGGTCACCGGCACATTAAACTACGTGGGCAATCCGGACTTCGTCGATGCGAATAACGGCAATTACCATATCCTGCCCAATTCCGCCGCTCGCAACCGCGGCATCGACGTCGGCGTGGACGTCGACCGGGATGACCGGACGCGCGTGCCGCCGCCCGACCTGGGAGCCTACGAGGCATTCTTTGCCACCTATATGCCGTTGTTGTTCGGGAAATAGAAACCGGTGCGGTTTCTGCACGAACACCCGGATATTCCAGGCCGGGCGCTGAACCCAAAGACACGGGGGAGACCTTTATGATCGGACACATTCGAGGTGAGGTACTTGATAAAACGCCGGATCACGTCCTGGTGGACGTAAATGGCGTCGGGTTCGTCGTCCACGTCCCAGCCCCTCTTCTGGACAACATAGACCGGGGTCTGGTCTCCTTGTTCACCCACCTACACGTGCGCGAAAACGAGCTCACCCTATACGGCTTTGGGGATCGAGAAGCGCTGCAACTGTTCCGCACGCTTCTGTCGGTGCAGGGCATCGGCCCCAAAGTGGCGTTGGCCATCATCTCTAACGTGTCCATCGAGACCCTGCGCCAGGCGGTGGCGCGCGATGAGGTGGCGTTGCTCGCCCGGGTGCCCGGTATCGGTCCCAAGAAAGCCCGCCAATTGTTGTTCGTCTTGAAGGACAAGATCGAGCTTGAGGACGTGTTGTCCGTGGGTGGGGGCATCAGCGATGTTGATAATGAGGTGTTGGCGGCGCTAACGTCCCTGGGTTACTCTGTAACCGAGGCCCAGGCGGCACTTAAGACACTCTCCGAAGAAGATAGACACCAGCCGTTGGAAGAGCAGATACGGCTGGCCCTCAGCAGCCTGTCACGCCTCTAGCGCGGCTACTTGCCGACGCAGAACTGGCTGAAGATAGCCTCCAGCAAATCCTCGCTGGCGGTTTCGCCGGTGATTTCTCCCAGGGCGTCCACCGCCTCGCGGACGTCGATGGCCAGTAAATCCGGCCCTTGACCTGCCCGGTAGTTGTCCATGGCCGACCGGACTTGGGACAATGCCTGCTGCAACAGCGCCTGGTGGCGCGGGTTGGTGACCAACGGCGTATCGGCGGCGATCACGCGCCCACCAAGCACAAGTTCCTGGATCGCATTCTCAAGTTCGTCGATACCGGTACCGGCCAAGGCCGATATTTTGAGATGGGGGGCGTGGGGTAAAATGTCACCGGCGGTGGGAACCCCGCGCGCAGCCGCCTCCTGGCCGGCCGCCGGCAGGTCGTTTTTGTTGACCAGGACCAGGCCCGGTTTGTCACCGGTCAAGTCCGCAATTTCCCGATCCTCTTGGCTCAGCGCCTGGCTGCCGTCCAGTACCAAGAGCACCAAATCGGCCCGTTGCAGCGCGGCGCGGCTGCGCGCCACGCCCAGTTGCTCGACCTCGCCTTCCGCCTGGCGGATGCCGGCGGTGTCTACCAAGATCACTGGAATTCCCTTGATATTGATGGTTTCTTCTAAGGTGTCGCGCGTGGTGCCGGGGACGGCGGTGACAATGGCTCTTTCGCCGCGTAGCAGGGTGTTGAGCAGAGAACTCTTGCCCACGTTGGGCCGGCCGACAATGGCAGCCCGGATGCCGTGACGGTAGATGATGCCCTGCTCGGCCGAGAGCAACAGGCGCTCTAGTTGTGTTGCTGCTTGTTGAAGTGGCCCTACAATGTCCTGGGGCGGGATTTCGTCCTCGACGAAATCAATGCTGGCCTCGAGATAAGCCAGGACGTCTATCAGATCGGTCCGCGTGCGGCGGACCTGGGCCGACAAATTGCCCGCCAGTTGATCGCTGGCGGCTCGGAGGGCTGCTCCGGTGCGGGCCTGGACGATGTCCAGCACCGCCTCAGCCTGGGCCAGGTCGAGCCGGCCGTTGACAAAGGCGCGCATGGTCATCTCGCCCGGCTCCGACAGCCGCGCGCCGGCCTGCAAAACCAACTGGAGTATCTTCTGCACCGCTACGATCCCACCGTGCGACTGTATCTCGACCACGTCTTGGCGTGTGTAGCTGCTCGGCGCCGGCATAGCCACGACCAGAGCCTCATCGACGATCTCACCTGTTTCCGGCGATCGGACGTGACCCCACATCAAGCGGCGAGGCGCGTACGCTTCGGCCCGCTTTTCGTGAGACTGTTTGCCTCCCGGTGAGAACACTTGCTCCAATATCTCAATCGCCTGGGGACCGCTGATTTTGACGATGCCGATACCACCTTCACCGGGCGGCGTGGCAATAGCAGCAATCGTATCATCGAGGCTAAAGTGCGGCATAACCCTTTTCCTGAGTCAACGTCTGGAGGCGGTACCCCATCAGGCGGAGCAACGGGCTCACAGGCCGCGAATCGGGCGTGGCATATAATCGGTGGGGGCCGGCGCGACGGTGGGCATAGGCACCGGTGTCGGATATGCGGGAGGCGGAACGACCGGCAAAGGCGGCGCAACCGGCACTGCCGGCGCGGGTATGATGGTGATGGAACCCATTGTTGGCATTGGCTGGATAGGGGCCGGCACGTACTGAGGAACGCCGGTAGTTGGTGACGGATAGGGTACGTACACCGGTGTGGGCCACGTGACAGGTGCGGCAGGCACAAACGGCGTGGCCGGCGGCCAGCGGAATGGCTGGTACGGATAACTGGGGCTTTCCGGTGTCCAGACAACCGGCGGTGCGTTTGTCGCCGTCGCCGTGGGCGTGGCGGTGGCTGTCGGCCGGGGCGCACCCAGCAGCGGCAGCCAAATCTGCTGCCCCACCGACAGTTCATCTCCGGTATTCAGGCAGTTGGCCCGCACGACAGTCCACATAGGTACCTGAGCCTGTTCGGCGATCAAAAAAAGATTATCACCCGGCTTGACCTGATACTCGACCCAGGTAGTCGGGTCTCCCCAATCCTGCGGATAGTAACAGATGGGCGGCGGTGCCGGAGACGGCGTGGCAGAAGGTGTCGGCGTTTCCGTTGGTGTAGCTGTGTCCGTCGGCGTGGCTGTAGAACTGGGTGTGGCGGTGGCAGCCGGCGTCGGACTGAGGGTTGGCGCGCTGGTGCTGGTAGCGGTTGGCTGGGTGGGTGAAACGGCAACAGTCGCCGTCTCGGTTGTGGCTATCGCGGCCACATCAGTCGTCGCCAACTTGTTGACGGCCATATCCTGAAAAGAGAGAGCCAGGGCCGCAACGACGATGACCGCCACGAGCACAATGGCAAGCAGGCTGGGCCCCAGGCTTTGCCAGCGGGAAATCTCACCCTGGTTCTCTTGACTTTGTATGTCTTGCTTGTCTTCGGCCACGAACCTTATCCTGCCTATTCGCGCCTATCAGAACTCAAATCGATAGGTGGGACGTCCATTTCCATCCACGGATCGTCAAAACTGTCACTGTACGGCAATTGGAAATTGAAAGTTGAGCCCACACCAATTTCGCTCTCAACCCATACCCGGCCGCCGTGAGCCTCAACCAGTGACTTGACGATGGATAACCCGACCCCGGTTTCTCCCAGCCCGTTGATCAGAGGCCGTTCGACACGATAGAGCCGCTCAAATACGTGTCCCTGGTCTTTGGGCGCTATGCCGCCACCCGAATCGTGAACGGACACCTTCAGGCAATGGGACGTGTCCGGACCGTCGAATTCGCCGTCTTGAACCATCGAAGCCGATACCTGAATCGTTGATCCAACAGGAGAGACCTTGGTGGCATTGCCGAGCAAGTTCGCCAGGATTTGACGGACGCAATCGGCGTCGGCTTCAATCGGGGGCAACTGCTCGTCCACGTTGAGCTCCAGGGTGATTTCCTTATCCTCCAACTGGGCTCGGATGCCGATGATCGTCTCTTCCACGAGGTCACTGACGTTTATGGATGAGTAGTGCAGCTCCAATTGATCGGCGTCAATCACGGTGACGCTGATCAAATCGTTGAGCAGGCTATTAAGACGTTCGATATTGGCCTTGATACGCTGCAGGAACTTGCGTTGCATATCACCCAGCAATCCGACCGATTCACCCAGCAACAAGTCGGTGTACCCGACAACTGAGGTCATCGGTGTGCGCAGTTCCTGTGACAACGAAGCCACGAATTGATCTCGGGCCTGTTGATTTTCCGCATCGCTGGTGATGTCGTACAGAATCGCCACGCTGCCCTGTTCTTGCTTGCCGCTGCGGGCGGCCGCCATTGGGCTCAGGGTGGCGCGCAGCACTCGGTTGCCAACCTCGACTGTGGTGACGACCATGTCGTGAGGTTTGATACTCAATTCATTGACAGCCCGACGCCAGGCTTCGTCCGCCAGCAATTCGATCAACGTCTGGCCTACGATTGTCTCGGGGTCAATCCGCAGCAACTCGCTGGCTGCACTATTGACGCGGCTGACCAACCCCTCGGAGTCGCCGATAATGACGCCGCAGGTCAAATCCTCCAACTCCGTCAGGCCGTCAGCTTCGGACGTGGTCTTGCGTTCCAGCTCGCGGACCCGTTGCTGCAGGGATTCGCGTTCTTCCCGGCTGCGCTTGACCGCGTTTTGAAGCGACAATACGCGGGTTCGGGCGGCATTCTCCAACACCTGCCAGCTGTTCTTGGCGTTTGTCTCTTGTTCGTACAGCCGTTGGGCAAGCAGGGCCACTTCCTCACGGCTCTTCTTGAGATCGACCTCGACGGCTGAGCGGTGTTGCTGGGCCTCGACTTCCTGCTTGCGCAGGGTTTTGGTTAGCTGCTGCACCTTGTTCTCGAGGGCCTGGTAGGATCTGGCGTTCTGGATGGCGCCGGCGGTCTGCTGGCCGATCTTCTGTAATAATTCTTCTTCCTTCTCGGAGAAGCTCCGCCCGGTGGTCCCGTTGGCCGCAATCAACGCTCCCAGCGCTTTTTCGTTCCGTCGCAACGGCTGGACCAGAACCGGGCCGCTGTGATTGCAGCCCATCAGTGACAGGAGGCGACCGGCTTCCTTGGTGTCCGAGCTGATTAACATTTGTAGTGACTGTTCCAGGGCATAGTCGATGGTCGGAAAATCTTCCACCGCAAAGATGGTTACGCCTTCAATCCTCTTGCCCTGGGGATTGTATATGCCCATCAGTCGCATCTGGCCGGCCTGGTCTTCCTCCAGCAAGGCCACGGCGGCCTGGTCGGCTTTGAGCGCTTCGGCCGCTCCCTGGCTGGCTACCAGCACGATTTCCAGCAGATCCAAAGAGGCATTGATGTTTTCTGAAACAGGGCTCAGGTCGACCGGCACTTCAGTATCGATGGTTGGCCAGAGAGGTGGTGCGACGAACTGCTCGCGGGATGGACGATTTTCCAGGCTGGCAATAGTCTGGTGGTAGATGGCGAAAACCAGCAAAGCGTAGGCAAATACCTGTCCCCAGCGCACCCAGATAGGTAGATTGTTGGGAGCCGGGTAGGGCCATAGTGTCCCCAGGGCAGACAGCAAGTGCAGGCCGTAGACAGCCAGCAGACTGGCGAACACGGCGATCAGCAAGTTGTTGCTGTTGGCGTCGGACAAAGATCGCTCGGTCCGTTTGGGCAGCAGCAACAGGATAAGAGCTGCCAGGCAGATGATCAGTTGCCAACCTGCCCAGAGCAAGCTGGGGCCAAAGACGTTATAATCGAGCAACGCGGCGGCGCCGGCGGGATACGAAACGGCGGCCGCCAGATACAGGGCGCTGATGACCAGCAGCAGGATCAAACCTGCCGCTTGCCAGCCGCGGCCGGGTTCCAATCGCGGGACGATCACGAAGGCCCACACTAATAGACCCAGGCCGGCCAGGTCAGCAGTTCTTTCCATAGCCAACGCCCAGGTGCCTTGGGACAAATCGCCGGCGGGCACGAACAGCCGGACGAGGGCGGGCAGCAGGTAAAGTACCAGGATCAGGCCCAAAGCAATCGTCTGGGTCTTAGCTTCGGTCGCGTCTCGAATCGCACCGGCCGGTAGCTTGGCGCGCCGCCAGCGATCCCACGACATCAGGAAGCTGATTAGCAGCAAAAAGAGCACGGCTAAATGGAATATAAGGCTCATACTTGGTGCACTAAGAAGCATCAAGGTATTAGACAACATGATTCCTCGTCGCATAGGTAGTTGGACGTCGAGTCCAAACCGGTTGGACGGCAGAGCAGAACAACCGCTAATTCACGTATCATTATAACATAATGTAGGGATTTGAACAACAATTTTAGTGTTGTAAACATAAAGTTTTAAGGAATCGAGGGTGATTCGGGGGCAGGGCAACGAATTTTGATGAATTTTTCAAATTGGTGCCAAAAAGGGTTGACAAACCCAGTCGAGTGTGATATTATTGCTCCTGTTGTTGCGAGGGCGCAGTCGAAACTTGGAAGCGGCATTTGACAAGGGTAAATGGCTGTGCTATAATTGACACAACATTAGTGAGCGAAGCAGATCTCGCTCCCGGTGGGGAGAAGATCAGGTGACAAACAGAAAGGGGGACCGGCAAAGCTAGGTTGTTGCAACTTCTGAGCTGTGTCTGTCTCCGCCGGCGGCTTGAAGAAGAGTCGTCGGTTTTGTGTCTCAAGCGCTCATGTACTTTAACAACTGAAGAGTGGTAAGAAAGCCAGCAATTTGGGTCCTATTCAAAAAGATCTTGAGCAGTCCTGAGTGACTGTTGAAAAGACTTTACGAAGAGTTTGATCCTGGCTCAGGATGAACGCTGGCGGCGTGCCTAACACATGCAAG
>CAZHBM010000008.1:0-24381 GCA_964529945.1 uncultured Anaerolineales bacterium
GTAGAGCGCATCTAGAAACTGGTTGCTGACTGCCTCCAATCACACCTGGCCCGGTCTCTCTTTCTCTCGCGCAAACTGCACGTAGAAGGCCGCCGGCGGCTTCCAGCCGTGGTCTGGGAGGCCACTTGCGGTCAAGACAGGCGCTGCCGTTCCTCTACGTAGCTTGCTGGGCGGCAGACTCGAGTCCGCCGCCCACTCGTCTTTCACGACCGGCGGTGGTCCTTCTGCCCGCGGGTGAAGCGCTGCGACTGGAAGTATTGCTCCTTGGCCTCCAGAATCTCCATCGGCTTTTCGGCCAGCCGGTCCGCCAGGCTCTCCAGGTCGGGGATGGCCGCCAGCAGATCGGCGTCGCCACCGGCGTAACGGCGGATGTTGCGCGCCACTCCGGACAGGTCGCGGCGGGCGGCCTGCAGCTCCTCCGCCTGGCGGGCAGCGGACGCCTGCCGTTTGGCCCGCTGGGCGTGGTGTAAACCGATCCAGTGCATCGCCGACGGATCGCAGGCCTCGGCATCGCACATCAACGAATCGGCGTAGGAGAAAAAGACTGCCTGCCAACCCGTGTAGAACTCCACGCCACCTTGCTCCCACACCAACCGGGCGCGGACGACCAACTCTTCCAACTCCGGCCGTCCGGGCAGGCCGAAACGAACCACCACCTGGCGGTCGTCGCCGGCCAGTAAGTCGCCCAGGGGCACCGACCAGCGCTGCCCCTCTTCGGCCAGCGCCGAGGCCCGGTAGGCGCTGATCATGTCCACCGTCACGCCGGGCGAGGTCTCCAACTCCAGCCGCGCCCGAGCGGCGGTCACGTCAAACAGATCACCCAGCTCACCGACGAAGGTGCTGGTAATGTCGTCGACCGTACGCAGGTGGTGGAACTGGCCGCCGCCGGCCACGGCCATCGGCCCCAGCAGTTCCTGGCTGTAATCGCGACCAAAACCAAATGTGCTGGTGCCGATGCCGGCCTGGCCATAGATGCCGGCTGCCTCGCCGGCAATCTGCTCTGGGTCGGTCAGGCCCACGTTGGCCAGGCCGTCGGTGAGCAGGAAACAACGCGCCAGCCGCCCGTCACCGGCGGTCGATTCGCCGGCGATGGCCTGGCAGCCGGTCAGCCAGCCCTCGTGCAGCGCCGTCGTGGCCCGGGCGTGGATTTCGGCCAAGGCCGAGCGCACCTGGGCCTTCAGGGCAGCCGTGGCGGCCGCCGCCGGGTGGACGACGTCCACGACGTTGTCAAAGACGACCACCGCCACCCGGTCGCGCTCGTCCAGCCGGTGGAGCACCGCCAACGCGCTGCGTTTGGCCGTTTCCAGCTTTTCCCCCTGCATGGAGCCGCTACGGTCCAGGACCAGCGCCAGCCGGAGGGGCAGGCGGTCGACGGCTGCACCCGGAGAACGTGGCGCCACCTGAATGTGATAGACGACGTGCCGGAAGCTGCCGGTTGGACGGATCAGCCGCCGCTCCGGGATAGCTTCCATCGTCACCGCCACTGCCTGAGAAGCGGCGCGATTGCCGTTGTTGGAAAACGAAGAATTAGTGCTGGGTGCCATTGTATCTCCTTTGACGCGCAATCGGGTACGCGTCCAATTATGCTTAATCTTGACCAAAGGTCGTCTGTTCTTGATCGGCATCCGGCTGGCTGCCGGCAGTGTGTAGCAGTCGGTCGATGAGCCTGCGGTAGGTCTGTTCGGCGTCGTGGCGCACGTGTAGCTCCACCCCGGGTGCCAACTCAAAGCGCCGCCACGCCTGGCCGTACTGAGGCGGCGGCACTTCCAGAAGCATGGCCTTGAGACTCGGCGGCGGGCTGGGCGGCAATTCGGGCAGCGACCGCGCACGGTCCAGCAGCGCCGACACGTAAGCTTTGGGCGACTCGGTCTGTGCTACCTGGTCCAGCGCGGCGTCGCGCTGCACCTGCTCCTGCAACAGTGCGTTCACCTCGTCCAGCGTCAAGCCCTCCATCTGCGCCCGGATGTCGGCCAGCGGCACCCGTTGGTCGGCCAGGCGACGCACCAGGCGCAGCCGCTGCAGGTGTTCCCGGCCGTAAGTGGTTGCCTTGCCGCGCCCTTCTGGGCCGGGTATCAGGCCCTCGGTAATGTAGAAACGGATGGTGCGCACCGGCACATCGACCAGCCGGGCCAAGCTTTCAATAGTCAGTTTCTGTCGTCGTTCGTCCATACTGTTATTATACACACTAACAGTGTAACTGTCAATAGTAAACAGGTATTAATTTAGAGGGTTTTTCCAAAAAGGGCATAGATTGACAACAGAGGAGGTCGGTAGTCGTCACACGAACACGGCCAGTTGGCCCGCGCCTGGTTCCGCGAGATGGCCGGACAGCCGGATGCTGCCCGGCGTTGCCTGAAGCACGACCGGGCAGAAACAGCGCCGGGTGGCGCCGGCCGGCAACTCTTACTGCAGCGTGCAGCCCAGGCGTTCGCCCTGGTACTGAGCCACGCTGCTGTGCAAAAGCGCTTTGGCGATTACCGTCTTACCCTGGTAATCGATCTGCACCTCTTGCACCGGAACGGGAATGCTGGCCCACTCCTTGGCGCTGGCTTCGTCCATGCCGATGACGAAAAGCGACGAGCACACAAACTTGGCATAGGCCCCCGAAGGCATGGCCTGGAAAGCGCGGATGTTGTACCAATTCAAGCCGACCCAAATGGCGGCCACACACAGCACAACCACCACCAACACCAGCACGAAACGCCCGACCGGCAGGTGCTTGCGGCGCGAAGAATCGTTGCCAGTCTGGTTTGTCATTGTTGCACCCCTTCCAGGATTGTCTGCAAGAATTTATTCCAGTCGCACACATTGTCTCGGTCATCGGCGGTGATGACAACCACCATGTTCAGCGAGGGAATTAGGAGGAATTGGACCGAGCCAAAGTCTGGCCGCCCAGCAGGCTCGTGAGATGCGCGTAGAAGCAGGTGGTTTTTTGATTTTTTGTGATGGAAGACCTTTCATCACAAAAAATCAAAAAGAGATAGAATCGGCCACCGGCTCATCTGGTTTTCTGACAAGAAAATGGGATACACCCCCGTTGAGGCTGCTCCTCGACAAACAGGCCGGGTTGCGGTAAGATGACGGCCACCCACATGGAACGGAGGCAACACAGGCCTATGACCTTCGAACGCACCGTTATCCAGTCCATCGCCGTGATGATCGGTTTGATCCTTCTCGTGATCCTGCTGCGCCGGTTGAAAGTTGTCTGCACCGACGACGGCCCGCTTTTTGCCCGCCTGGTGACTGATGTGACACTGCCGGCGCTGATCTTCCTCTCGTTGGCCCAGCAGGCGTTGAAGTGGGACCAGGTTGCCCTGGCACTGGCGATGATGGCCGCCGAAGTGGTATGTATCGCCACCGCCTGGGGCGTGGCCCAATGGCTGCACTTGGCCGGTCCGCAAAAGGGTGCGCTGATCCTGTCAGCCGGATTCGGCTCCTCGACGTTCATCGGTTACACCCTGGTAAGACAGATATTCAGCACCAGCACCCAGGCCATGCCGGACGCGATCATCACCAGCGAGATCGGCGTCGGCAGCCTCATCTTCACGCTGGGTGTGCTGATCGCCATCCACTACGGCTCGTCCCAGCAGGCGGATGGCCTGCAACTGAAAACAGTCCTCAAGTTTTTCCGCTCGCCCATTTTTGTGGCGCTGGCGCTGGGCATTCTGGCCTCGGCTGTCGGCCTGCCCACCCAAAACGTCGTGGCAGCGACGCTCCTTTCGGCGTTGGACATTCTGGGCAAGGCCAATACGCTGCTGGTTGCGTTGGTCATCGGCACGTTGTTGGAAGTGCCGCAAATACGTTCGGCGGCGCTGGTGGTGGTGGCTGCCTGCCTCATCAAGCTGGTGCTGCAGCCGTTAGTCGCCTGGCTGCCGGCCACCTGGCTGAATTTCCCCGACCTGTGGACCCGCGTGCTGGTGCTGGAAGCGGCTATGCCGTCGGCGATCCTGTCGGCCGTGTTTGCCCGCCGCTACGGCTGCGACGCCCGGCTGTCCTCATTGATCATCCTCTCCACCCTTTTCGTGAGTTCCTTCTCGTTGCTGGTCGTGCTGTCTCTATTGGCCTGAGCCGGATGGCGTGTAGTCCTCAATCTTTTTGTTGAAGAAATCGGACCGAGCCAACGCCTGGCTGTTAAGTAGGTGGGTGAGAGGCCGCTCATAGGATGTTTTACGAAGCGTATAGAATCAGGTAGTATTTTTTGTTTCGTGTGAGTGGAAGACCTTCCCACCCACACGAAATAAAAGATAGAACCGGCTACCACTCACATGGTCACCTACCCAAAAAACGGGGACGCACGCGCAGGATTGTTTCAATTTGCCATAATCTGCTATAATGGGCCGTGGTGATTACTGGCACCGGCAACGGGAGACATCGGTCACATGCCGCACTACGAAATCGTGACCTCAGCTCAGCAGGCATACGTTTTTGTTGTATCCATAACCATCGTTCTGTCGCTGGCCTTGGCCGTCGTCGGCTGGCGTTGGCGCGCCCAGCCGGGTGGTTTGCCCCTGGTATTACTGATGTCGGCCATCTCCCTCTGGTCGGCCAGCAGCATCTTCGAATATGTGGCTGTAGAGCCAGCCACCAGAATCATGTGGGCCCAGATTGGGTATATCGGCATCACCACCTCACCCGCCTTCACGGTTATGTTCGCCTTCGAATACACCGGCCAGCACAAATGGACCAGCCCGCGCCCCTTGCTGGCATTGCTGACCGTTCCGGCAGTGATCACTCTTCTGGCGTTTACCAATAGCTGGCACCACCTCATTTGGACCGGTTTCACGCCCCAACCGGGGACCCACGTACTCATCTATCATCACGGATACGCCTTCTGGCTGTTGGTTATCTACGTGTACATCTGCCTGGCAACCAGCTCGCTGCTGCTGATCCGGGAAGCCATTCACCGCCGGCACATCTACCGCCATCAGGCGATCGTGTCGGTCCTATCGATGATTCCGCCCTGGCTGGCCAACGTGTTTTACGTCTTCGATTGGGGACCGCCCGGCTGGGACCTGACGCCGGTATTTTTCGCCATCAGCGGCATCATCCTGACCTGGAATTTCGCCCGGCTGCAGTTCATTTATCTGGTACCCGTAGCCCGTGACCGGGCCATCGAACGTATGCGCGACGGCGTATTGGTATTGGACGAGCTGAACCGCATTGTGGATATCAATCCCGGCGCTAAGAAGCTTTTGGGAGACGTTGCCCAGGGGGTGATTGGGAAACGGATAGAGGACGTTACGCCACGCCATGCGGATTTGATACACAGCCTGTTCAGCGAGCCGGAAGCCACGGCCGAAATCGCCACCGAAGGCGGTGTGCCGGTGGAGCTGCGTGTCTCCAGCCTGTTCGAAGGGGGCAATCGGCTGGCCGGCCGGGTAGTGACTATGCTGGACATCTCCGACCGCAAGCAGGCCCAAGCTTTGCTGCAGCGATCGCACGACCGGCTGGAAAAAGAGGTGGCCGAACGCACGGCTGCCCTGCAGGCAGCTAACGAAGAGCTAGTACGTTCGGCACGGCACAAAGACGAGTTTCTGGCGACGATGAGTCACGAATTGCGCACGCCGCTGACGGCGGTATTGGGACTGTCGGAAGCGCTGCAATTTGGCGCCTATGGTCCGTTGATGGAAAAGCAGGCTGCTTCCGTGGCGCGTATCGAATCCAGTGGCCGGCACCTGCTGGCCCTGATCAATGACATCCTGGACATTTCGACCATTGAAGCCGGCAAGCTGACGTTGGACAAACAGCCGGTAGCCGTGGCGCAAATCTGCCGGTCAGCCCTGGATATGATCCACCCGATGGCTGAGGCAAAGAATATTGACCTATCCTTTATTTGCAGTGATGACGCTGTTGTTTTCCCGGCCGATATGCGCCGTTTGCGCCAGGTGCTTCTCAACCTGTTGAGCAATGCCGTCAAGTTCACCCCTGAGGGCGGCAGGGTGGGACTGGAAGTCCGTTCGATGACGGATACTCCGGCCATCCACATGTGTGTATGGGATACCGGCATCGGTATCGCCGAGACGGACAGAGACCGTATCTTCCAGCCGTTCGTCCAGTTGGACGGCCGGCTGGCCCGCCAATATGAGGGCACCGGCCTCGGCCTGGCACTGGCATCACGGTTGACCGAGCTGCACGGAGGCCACATCGAGGTCGAAAGCAACCCCACCCAGGGCAGTCGCTTCACCGTTGTCTTACCGCTGCCGGAGCCGGACAGTCGGGCGGTCTAGCCCAAAAACGACATCTCAACAGCACGACCAACGTGGCTGCCACCAGCCGCCGGCAGTGTTATCTCCGACCGGCAGCCTACCCGGTGTGTCCCAAATCTTTTGTTGGAGAAATTGGACCAAGCCCAGGCTTGGCAACGAACTGGGTTCGTGAGAGATCGCTTACACAATGTTTTTAAGAAGCGCGTAGAATCAGGAAATCTCCACTATTTCTTGCGAGCGGAAGATCTTCCGCCCGCAAGAAATAATAAGTAGAAAAAGACCGGTCGCCGGCTCACGCAGTTTTCTACCCCAAGAATGGAACACATCTCAGCCAATCGCGTCTATCCCAAATCTTTTGTTGGAGAAGTTGAACCAAGTCCAGGGCTTGGCCGCCAAGCGTGCTCGTGAGAGGCTGCTCACTTCACGTTTTGGGGGGCGCGTAGAATCAGATCGTGTATTTTGTGGGTGGAAGGCCTTCCACCCACAAAAAAAGAGATAGAACCGGTCACCGGCTCACGCGGTTTCCTGCCCCCAAAATGCGACATACCCCAGCCTTCCCGTCATTGACAATCAACCTTTTGTCTCGTAGAATGGAAGCACTGCTTAACGGGTGCATAGATGTTAGGAGGCAATGCTCTATGAAGCCGTTTGTGTTGCTGTCTATCCTGGTTGCCACGCTGGCCGTATTGATCGTCGCCTGTGGCGCCCCGGCAGCCACCCCGGAGATTGTGCCGGCTACTCAGGCGCCAACCGAGGCGTCATCGGTCTCCACCACATTCGACGGGCATGCGTTAATGAACGAACGCTGTACCGCCTGTCACGGATTGGACCGAGTCACTTCCGTGCAGAAGAACGAAGCCCAATGGAAGGTGACCATCGACCGTATGGTGTCTAGAGGCGCCAGCTTGAACCAGGCAGAGGCTGCGGCATTGGCCAGTTTTCTGGCATCCTCTCAATAAACTCCAGGAGACTGGCACCCAGTTCGGCTTTTACGCCGGTGCCTGGCTGCCGGATGGGTAACATCGCAGCCGGTGCACTGTTCGATTGCCAAGGACAGCCTGATCGTCAGACAGGAGGTGCTGCATGCTGATCACCCAGGTGGAGGTCACGCCGGTCGAGTTGAAACTGCGGCTTCCTTTCCGCTCCGTTTACACCGATCAATTGGAGCAAATTGGTGCCGTGTTTGTCCGTCTGGAAACGCGCCAGGGAGATGTGGCCTGGGGCTGTACGGCGGTCGATCCGGCGTTCACGTCCGAAACGTTGGAAGAGGTAACGCGCATCTGCCGCGATTGCGCTGCTCTGGCGCGTGATTTAAACCCGCTAAACATCGAGTTCGCCCTGGCACGATTGGCCCGTGCGACCGAAAAATCGCCCGCGGCCCGCTGCGCCTTCGACCTGGCTTTCTATGATCTCTTGGGGTTAGCAGCCGGCCAGCCTCTCTATCGTCTGTTGGGTGGCTTCCGACACCGCATTCAGACCTCGATAACCATTGCCCTCGGCCCAGTAGAGGAGACGGTTGACCAGGCTCTGGAGCGCGCCGGGGATGGGTTCCGCATGTTGAAGATCAAGGGTGGCCGCGATCCATTGGAGGACGTGCGCCGGGTACAGGCTGTCAGTGAAGCATTGCCCAACTTGATCCTACGATTGGACGCCGAGCAGGGATACAGCATTCGCCAGGCGTTAGACGTGGCTCGGGCACTGGAGGGCAAACTGGAGATGCTGGAACAGCCGACGCCAGCCGGCGATCTCAAAGCGCTGGCAGAGGTCACGCGACGCAGCAAGGTGCCCATCCTGGCCGATGAGAGCGTCGGCGAGCTGAGCTCGGCGTTGGCCATTGCCAGCCAACAGGCGGCCCATGGCTTGAGCGTTAAGGTAGCCACCTGCGGCGGTATCAACTGCAGCCGCCAGGTGGACGTCATCGCACGTGCAGCCCACCTGTCCACAATGGTGGGCTGCGTTCACGAGCCGGCCTTGCTGACTGCCGCCGGTTTGACGCTGGCTTTAAGCAGCCCCAACGTTCAGTATGGCGACCTGGACGGCCATTTCGACCTGGTCGACGATCCCACCCGGCCGGGTTTCTTGTTCCGGGATGGCTGGCTGGTGGCCACCGATACGCCGGGCCTGGGCTGCACGGTCGATTTCTAATGGCCACACCCCCGATCTACGTCGTGTCCGGTGGCGCCGGCGCCAGTGGCGACCTGCTGGTACAGACGGTACTGGCCCAGTTCCCCAAGAGCGATGTGCCGGTGGTGATCATGGATCACGTGCTCCACATCCCCCAGGTAAGACACGTGGTGGCCGAGGCAGCCGCCAGTGGGGGCACAATCGTGCATACCATGATCAATTATCGGCTGCGTTGCGCTTTGGAGAAGCAGGCCAGCGAACGCGGCGTGACGACGATCGACCTGATGGGACCGTTGATGGACCGCCTGACCGAAATGACCGGAGAAAAACCGGTCGGCCGACCCGGCCGCTATCGCCAATTACAGCATGCCTATTTCGACCGCATTGAGGCTATCCGTTTTTCCATGGCTCACGACGATGGCAAAGACCCCGAGGGCTGGGCCGAGGCCGACATCGTTCTGGTAGGTGTCTCGCGAGTGGGCAAAACACCGCTCAGCATGTACTTGTCCGTCCTCGGATGGAAAGTGGCCAACGTGCCGTTGGTGCCTGGAGTGCCGGCACCACCCCAATTGCTGGCGCTGGACCGGCAGCGGGTAATCTGCCTGACCATCGAGCCCGGCCAGTTGATACGCCACCGGGAGGAACGCCAACACCGCTTAGGCCTGCCGCCAACCCCTTCCGGATACGCCAGTCCGCTGGCGGTATTCCAAGAGGTGGAAGATGCGCGTCAGAATTGCAGGCGGCACGGCTTCACCGTGATCGACATCACCGACAAACCGATCGAAGCGACGGCCGCCGACATCACGTCAATCATCAGCCGGCGATTCGGCATCCAAAGGGGACAGGAAGCTGAACCTTGAAGGTCCACATTGAAATCCCTCCCGGCCTATTGACCACCACCCCCGATCAGGAAGTCGTCTGCCCTGTAATCCTGCACAACAGCGGTGACGTCGCCGCCGACCTGACGCTGGCCGCCGTCGATCTCCCCCCCGGATGGGCTGCCGGCCCGCCTCGGGCCATTCACCTGGAAGCCGGCCGGTCAGCCACCGTATCGCTGGCTCTGTGGCCGGCTGCCGCAAGTCGGGTCCCCCTGCCGTTGGATCAACGATTCCGCGTTCAGGTCACCAGTGCCGACCATCCCGGTTGGGAGACGACCCAGGTAATCGACCTGAGGCTACAGAAGGACGAGGCGTTCGGCCTGCAACCGCCCATCCCCACCCAACGTGTGCTTGCCGGTCCCCGCCGGCAGACCTCTTTCGTGCTGCCGGTTGCTAACAACAACGATAGCCGCCGGTTGTTTTTTGTCGAGGCCGGCGACGATGGGGGCAATTGCCGGTTTCAGTTTCGGGCCGGCGAGCAACCATCGTCACCGGCCGCGGGCCATACCTTTGCCAGTGAGCCGTGGTCGACCACGTTGGTCAGTGTGTACGTACGCCCTTGCAAGCGCCGGTTGCTGGGATTGCGCCGAAAAACGGCCGACTGCACTATCAGCGTCACGCTGCTAACCGAGCCGGCAGCCAAACGAACCGTTGTGGCCCGGCTGGACTGGTCCCCAATCCTCAGCCCGCTGCTGGCCGTCCTGCTGCTGGTGAGCCTGGCCGCCGGCGGCCGGCTGGCCTACGCTTGGGTGCAGAACCACTCACTGCAGGCTTTGTGGCCTGGCGAACAGGTAGCAGCCTGGTTCGATGGCTGGCGACAACCACCCCAGCCGCATGTCGCAGGCAGTGTCCCCTTCCCCGGCTTCGCCGAGCCGGCGCTACGGCCGCGTTCGTCCTGGGACGGCCTGGCCGGTTTGGCCCAGACGGGCGATATCACCTACAAGCAAATGTTTATGGATGTCGCTCAGCAATACAATCTCGACTGGCGTTTGTTGGCCGAACAGGCATATTGGGAAAGCCGTCTCAAACCGGATGCCGTTGGATACCGCCACGAGATGGGATTGATGCAGATAATGCCGGCCACCTGGGACGAATGGGCCCCCAAGGTGGGAGTCACCGACCCGTACGATGCTTATAGCAACACGCTGGTCGCGGCTGCCTACGTGGTTTATCTGCAGGACCAGTTGGCCAAAATGGGGTGTACCGAAGACTACTGGGTATTGGTGGCCTACAATTGGGGTCTGCAAAACGTGGCCGACCTGCTGCAAAACGATGGCAGTTGGGGCGAAATTCCGGAGAAGACGCGGCGCTACACGCTGGAGGTGCTACGCTGCCAGGAGGCGGACAGCAAACTATCGGCACCCTTCGACGAGATATTGGTGCCGCAATAGACGCAAGACCATCCATCAGCCAATCGGTTTCGAGATCAGGGCATCCCGCCAGATTCGAGCCGGCCGGGGTTTAGAGCATCGCCGCCGTAGCGCAACTCGCCCGCCTGAAGGGGTGAGATGCGCCAGGGTACAAAGAACACACCCAATGCGTCGCGGGCCTCCTGGACGCGGCGGTGGGCATCGCCATAGACGACGCTGCCGCTGTGGCCCCACACGATGGTTTCAAAATCGTGAGTCAGCAGCTTGTCCAGGGATGCAGTCCAGGTTTCGATACCGGCCCAAAAATCGGGGTGAAAACCACCCCATACGGTGTCGCCGGCGAAGAGCAGGGTGAAATCTCCCCATGTAGCCAACACGCATACCGAACCACGCGTGTGCCCCGGTGTGTGCACAATTTCCAATGTGCAGTGGCGTAGCTTGATGATCTGCCCATCATGCAGCGGATGGTCCACCGTCACCGGTGTAAAGGGCAGGTCATACAGCAACTCACTGGCGGTCAGCACGCCGTTGCCCTCCTCCACAGCGCTGCGATCATCATCGTGCAGGTAAAGGTCATAGTCGGTGAGCCGGCGCAACGCCGCAGCCCCGCCCAGGTGGTCATAGTGACCGTGGGTGCCGATGACCATATCGACGTCACTGATCGCCAGGCCTATCCGGCTCAGGTTATGCTGTAGCCGGGGCAACCCGTCGGGAGTGCCGCAATCGATGAGGACGCACGGATCATCCTTGATAAGGTAATAGCTGCAATCCTTGGCATCGGTCAGGTGACTGCCGCCTACCTGGTACACGTGTGGAAGCAATTGAAATTCAGACATAGCCGGCCCCAATCGGTCTTTAAGATTCCATTCTTACCCGGACGGAAACGTCAATCAAATCATCAGACCGGGTGTTTTGTGGAAGAACTTGTCCAGGGGTGGTAAGGCACGCTTGCCGTGAACGACTACCTCGACTAACATACGGATCAGCGGCAACTCGTCGGCAGTGATAATGCCTCGTTCGGTCATTTTCGGTAACGCTTCACCCATGGCGGCAATGATCTCGGCTGCTTCCAACGTTTCGCCGGCCATGATCTCTCGTGCCTCGCGATAGGTGTGACCCATGCCCAACAGCCGGCCCAGCCGGACGGTGCGCCCACCCTGGGCGGTGACGTAAAGATCGCCGGCTCCCGGCAGTCCATAAGCGAAATTGCGTGTCCCCCCCATTATCTGCAACAGACGCTCGATCTCTGTGGTCCCCTCGGCAAAGGTGGCGGCTGCCAGGTTGAACATGTAAGCACCAGCATCGTCCGGGCCGCCCTCACGCTCCAGGAACCCGGCCGCCAGGCCCACCCCCAGGGTATAAGCGTTTTTCATCGCCACACCCACTTCCAGTCCGATCAAATCGTTGCTGGCCCAGACGTGATAATAGTCGGTGCGAAAGATGGAGGCCAGGTAACGGGCGATCTCTCCGTCACGGCAGCCGAACACCACGCACGTCTGGCGGCGACCGGCCAATTCTCCGGCGATACACGGGCCGCCGATAGCTGCGTGGGAAACCTGGTCGCGGATGGGTTCCGGCAGCTCGCCGGCCAACACGTCGGGCAAGATGCGCAGGTCGCCGTTGTTGGCCGCTTCCAA
This sequence comes from uncultured Anaerolineales bacterium, assembly GCA_964529945.1. Classification (GTDB taxonomy): domain Bacteria; phylum Chloroflexota; class Anaerolineae; order 4572-78; family NAK82; genus CAZHBM01. Next base: position 12,216 of record CAZHBM010000008.1, read on the forward strand.
CCCCTTGGTAACGGCAATGATGTGCTGGCCGGGTTTCAGATGCGGCGCCAGCGTATGCCCGATCCAATGCACTCCCCGCGAGTTGACGCCACTGACGATGATTTCGACACCATCCAGCGCTTCGGCTATCTCCTCCACAAAGTAAGGTTTCACCCCGGCCGGTATCGGGCGCTTCAGGCGCGGATGGTAACCTTCTTTCCGGCAACTCTCGATGATCTCTCCATCCAGGAAGGTACCGACCAACCGCACCTCGTGCCCGTTGTCTCGCAACGGCCAAGCCATAGCGGTCCCCATCAAGCCCGAGCCGACAATTGCCACTTTTGCCATGTGGAAATATCTCCTCATCAAGTAATTATGAGCCGCAGGTTTCGCGGCAGTCGGACGCTACACATCAAGTAAAAACATACCACTATCAGACACAACACGCCATTTGGAGGGCCATCTGGTGAAGCTTGCGTCATTCCTTAAGTCCCGTCCCATCTTGAAAAAGTGGGAGACCGGCGGCCACAGCTTGCGCCGTGCCTGCGAATCGCCGATTGCGGCAGCCGGTGATTGCGTGGCGGCCGACTTCAGGATACAATGGCTTGCGATATGCCGCCACATTACCCACCAAAGAGGAACAATATGCACAACAACGACATACAAGCACTGATATTTGACTTCGACGGCCTGATCATCGATTCAGAATCGACTGACTTTGAGGCCTGGAAACAGCTATACCAGCGCTACGGCGTCGAATTCACCTTTGAGGCGTGGGCCGAGGGCGTGGGCAGCTCGCTGGATCTTCACGACCCGTATGCCATTTTACAGCGCTTGGCCGGTCCGGACGCCGATGCGCGAAAAATTGAGCACCAGCACCGGAAGATATGGGAAGGACTGACCTCTCGCCAGCCGTTGCTGCCGGGCGTACGGCAGATTATCGACCAGGCCCAAGCAATGGGATTGCGCCTGGCCATCGCTTCCAGTGCCCAACGCAGTTGGATAAGCCGCCACCTGGAACGCTTCGGGCTACAGTCCCGCTTCGATTGCCTGTGTACGGCTCAGGACGTGGCTCACAGCAAGCCGGAACCTGATCTTTTCCTCAAGGCGCTGTACAAACTGCAGATAGATGCCACCCAGGCGATTGTCCTGGAGGATTCCCCCAACGGCATTCTGGCAGCCAAGCGGGCCGGCGTTTTTGCCGTGGCGGTGCCCAATCCGATGACCCGCCATCTGCCCCTCGAGGGCGCGGACGCTGTCATCGAATCGCTGGCCGATCTGTCCCTGGCGGACTTACTGGCGCTACCCAAGCGGCTGGCGCAAACGCGTGGCTGAGAACTGGGTGTGTCCCATTTTTTTGTTGATGGTAATGCGAGCCGGCGACCGGTTTGATCTATTCATTACTTCTTGCGAGCGGTCTCTCACGAACCTACTGCGTTGCCAGGCCTTGGCTTGGTCCAATTTCGCCTGCAAGAAATTTTGGCCACGCTCCTGAGAACCTTACACCTCAACCAGCTTGACCTCAACACCCCGCTCTTCAATGGCCTGCCGGTCGGCCTGGCTCAGGTTGGCGTCGGTGACCAATACCTGCACCGCCTCAATAGCGCCCACGGTGGACAAGGTGTGGCGGTGCATTTTGGCACTGTCCATCACCAGGATCACTTTTTCCGAGATCTCGATCATAGTCCGCTTGATTTCCGCCTCGTCCATATTGCGGTTGGTTAGCCCACGACTGAGAGACAGGTAGCTGGTGGCCATAATGGCCACATTGGCGTTGATCTGGCGCAGCGTCTGGATGGCAAACGGACCGACGTAAGTCTGATTGTCGGCACGCAACACGCCCCCGGTCGATATCAGGCGGATATTGGGTTTGCCGATCAGCTCGCACAAAATGGGTTGGAAGTGGCTCACCACCGTCAAACGGTTCTGAGTCAGGCTGCGGGCCGCTTCCAAGGTGGTCGTGCCGCCATCGATGACGACCACGTCCCCCTCTCGAACGTAGCTCGCCGCAGCCTGGCCAATCTTACGTTTTACGTCCGCTCTTTCAGCCTGCCGCAAGCGCAGGGGCCATTCGAAGTCACCTTGTCCCGGCGCCAGGCTGGCACCGCCATGACGGCGGGTTATGATGCCCATCGCGTTCAGCTCGGCCAGATCGCGCCGGATGGTCATTTGGGATACCTGCAGCATCTGGCTGAGCGCCTCAACCGATACGTACGGATGCTGACGCAGTTGCTGCAAGATATAAGTCTGGCGCTGTTCGGGTTTCATGGACCGGTCCCCTGTATCTATCAACTGGCAAAAGAAATCGAGCACATGGTTGCCGCCTGATGGGTCACGTTAGCCGGCTGTATTCGCCGGATTCAGCTCAAAGCGGCACGCATCTCTTTCAGCCGGCCGGCCGAACCCAGTTTCTGGCTCTTGTGGACCACCAAGGCAGCCAGTTCGTCCATAAAGAGGTTGCCCGGATGGCGAAAGTCGATGTTTGCCGGGTGCTGGAGCAGGTGTTCACGATGCACCCGCATCCAGACCAGATGGGCATCGGTGTGGATGTTGATTTTCGTCACGCCTAGCGGGTAGGCACGGACGAAGTCGTCGTCATTCACGCCTTGGGCGGAAGCGTCGAGTTTGCCGCCGGCGGCGTTGATGCGCTGCACCTCCTCGCGTGGCACAGACGAGGCGCCGTGCAGCACCAGCGGAAAGCCGGGCAGGCGCGCCTGGATCTCGGCCAGGCGGTCAAAATGAAGGTTGGGCTCTCCCTTGAATTTATAAGCACCGTGACTGGTACCGATAGCCACGGCCAAGCTATCGCAACCGGTCAAGCGGACAAATTCGGCCGCCTCGTGAGGGTCGGTCAATTTGGCACTGTCGTCGATATCGACATCTTCGTGCCCTTCAAGGCCACCGACCAAACCCAGTTCGGCCTCAACACTGATGCCCCGGGCGTGCGCGGCCGCTACTACCTGCTGCGTGATGGCCACATTTTCGGCAAACGGTTTGTGTGAAGCGTCGATCATGATCGAGGTGTAGAAACCGGAATCGATGCAGTCCCAGCAGGATGGTTCGTCGCCGTGATCTAGATGCATCGCGTAAATCACTTCGGGGTACATCTTTTCGGCCGACTTAACAATGCCCTCAATCATTTCCGCTCCGGCATATTCACGGGCGAAGGGAACAACGGCAACGATTACCGGTGCCTGAGCTTGCACAGCGCCGCGAAAAACACCTACCACCTGTTCCATGTTCTGCACGTTGTAGGCGCCAATGGCGAAACGGCCATACGCCACTTCGAAGAGATCTTTCGTGGTAACTCGCATGGTATGAGTTCTCCTTGAGTGAGCAGGCTTGCCTGCAGTCAAAAATGATTTGGATGACCGAGAGAGGATCTGCGGGTATCAAAACACAATTCCCGGTTATGCAAACAATATTTTTGTTTGCACGCACATATTAACACACAAAATAACAACAGACAAGATGCCTCGGATATTGTTGGGGGGGAGGCAGGCATAGCGGATGAACGCAAGGGTCACGTGGACCTACAACGGGGCAAAAGAAGAACCGGCGAGAGCGTCGCCGGTTCAAGAAGTAGTTTTCTGAAAATATGACCCAACTAATGTCGTCGAGCCCGGGCATTCCCGTTAACCGGCCGTCTCATCATCCAGCTCTAGAGCCTCGGCTTCGGAAATAGCTGAGCGCGCGCGTTCGATCCATTGGGTCGGGATTGATTGAACCTGATTCTCATTACCCCCCGTTGGTTTGAGCCGACCAAACGGTTTCAAGGCAATGAATAGGCGTTTGGCCACACTATCGATGCTGGAGTCTCCCCGGTCGCAGTCGGCAATGTTTCTTACCGATTCGCGTGGAATACGCCAGGCACGGCCTACCTTGGTCGCCCCCAATTGACCGTTTCTAATCAGATATTTCACGGTATTGACGTGCACTCGGAGCAAACTAGCTGCTTCATCTGCCGTCAGCAACAGGGGCACATCATTCCAACTCGTGTAGGTATGTTCAGTAATGGTTGGGCCTCCTTTCTGTGCCAACAGCTTTAACTAATCTTGGACAAACCAGGCAAAGCCGGTAGGATAACTTTCGAACCAGCCTTGCCTGGATTGCCTCTCCATTGCCTGTCGCCACCGGCTACGAATAGCCGGATTACTGCACAAAGCAGTGCTCTGCAACATCCGCAGCAAACTTATTTCTTCTTTTCGGGAGCCACGTCCGAAACCAAATGACCGACCGGATACCCGTAGCCGTGCCAGATGAACCGATCTTCCGGCGCGGATTCTTCTTTCTGATCCGCTTTCTCGGCCGGCAGGTGCCCGGTTCTGGCCGGACTGACCGCCTGCCCGTACCCACTCCAGAAGATCTCCCAGTCGTAATGCTTGTGCAGCTCTTCCATTTGGTCGTGGGTGATTGGATTCTCCAGGTTCAGGTCCGGGCTGGTCCTCACCTGTTCCTTGGTGCATGACAGGGGCAACGTCTTGGTGGCCAAATCCGGCTCGCCGATCGCGCAGGTAGAAACCAGCACGTAACGATCACGTTCGGCAAACAAATTGCCGGTATCGACTACCAGGTAGCGCACCGCCATATCGTCAGTGTCAAGAATGAAATCGACAACTTTTCCCACCTGCCCATCGCTGGTCAACGCTTTGAAACCCTTCAAATTGGCAATACTCTGTAACATTTTTCAGTCCCCTTTCCCGTCTCGAAAAGTATTTCTGTTTGTTGGTCGTCCATTGCTTCAACAGTGAGTAGACAGTTCTCTCATGTCTCTATATTGTCGCTGTTGTTCACATTTTACTTCATTAGTAGTTACAATGACCATATATCTTGATATACAAATGGGGTATAGTGTGGGATACAACCCCCGAAAGCCGAGAGACAAGGTCAAAGGAAAAAGTGAGAAACGGCCCAATCTGCCGTCGCTATCAGCGGGATGGAATGCCTCTCAGCAAGGGGAAGTCAGTCTCGTTGATATGCGTGCCAGTAACGGGCCGCGTCCTCCCGGTTGTCCACTTCCAGCTTGCGATAGATGCTATGAGCGTGATTCTTGACCGTACCCACTTCGACCACCAATCGGCTGGCGATCTCGCGATTGCTGAGGCCGCGACTAATCAGGTCCAATACTTCCTGCTCGCGGGCGGACAACTCAACCATATGCTGCGGCATCGTTTCACGTTCCGGATGAGATTCGGCCAATTGGGCTATGCGCTCGAGCATCGCGGCGGCGATAGCGGGGGAAATGTCCGCCTGCCCCTCGTAGGCCAGATGGATAGTACGTATCAAATCATCCACCGCGCCGTCACGCAGCACGTATCCGGCGACACCGGCCTCAATCATACACAGAATGGTATCCTGAGAACCCGACAGCCCGACCATGACCGGCCGGGCGCTGAACTCGGCGCGAATCGCCCGCACCAACTCCACCGCCTCTTCGTGCAGGTTGGTGCTGATCAACACCACATCGCTCGACACTTTTCTCAATTGCTCGAGCGCATCGCGTTTTGATGTGGCCGTGCCAACCACCTGCATTTCAGGTTCCTCTTTCACCACGGCGGCCGTAACACTAGACATCAACAGTGACTTGTTAACAACAAACACGTCAATCATATATCCCCCCGACAGTCACAACGACATAATTCTCACCAAGTATCCAACGACCGGCAGCCAGCCCAATGACCCTGGAGCCTATATCAAATTATATTATATATTTTTGGAATAGTGAATGGGTTGTATAATGTAGAATGAATAGATTATACAATGTAGAACAATGAGAGGCAGTTAAGTACAACAACTATCATCAGCATACTAAACCTCGTGCGATTCGGCGAGTAGGAGGTTTGTGTCCAACGGCGTCTTGAGGTAGCATGAGCGCCTGGTGGCTGCCGGTCAGGGTTCTGCTCAGTTACGACTACTCGAAAATATACCAGGAATGGACGGCTATGGAAGAGGGACGAGGTGTGACTAGTATGGGTAAAATGCCGAGACTACTTCTGTTTCTAACATCGTGTACCATCTTTGGGTTGCTGCTGGCTTTGCCGGCACTGGCTGAAGGCCCAGAGGTTTCACCCTCGGCCGACAGCACCAATATTGTCCTGCCTGGTACGCAGGTCGAACCGAGCTACAGCCTGCCCGCCGGTGAGACACCCCAGCCGGCTGCGCCACTGCAAACGGAGTCCTCCCCCGAATTGGCTCCCACACTGCCTTATACCGTGGAAGTGCGCCCCAACGGATACATCAAAGGGCTCTACACCACATACTACGGGTTGGGTTCGGAGATACTGCGGACCCACGTCCAGCAGTTGTTGGAAGACAGTGAACTCAACGCCATCGTCATGGACGTCAAAGGGGATCGTGGCATGATCCCTTACAGCTCCACTGTCCAGTTGGCAGCCGACATCGGCGCCAGCCCGCGGCCAATGATTCAGGACTGGGATGCCTGGATGCACTGGTTCAAGGAACGTAACATCTACACCATCGCTCGGATTGTGGTCTTTAAGGACGAAAAGCTGAGCAGCGCTCACCCGGAGTGGGCGGTGACCAATGCCGACACCGGTGAAGTTTGGCGCGACCGTGAGGGGTTGGGCTGGGTGGATCCGATGCGCGAGGAAGTATGGGACTACAACATCGCGCTGGCGGTGGAGGCCGCCCAGAAAGGCTTCGACGAAATCCAGTTCGACTACGTGCGCTTTCCGACCGATGGTGCCATCAGCAAGGCGGCCTTTATGGAGGAAAAAACACGCGAGAAACGCCAGGAGTCGATCACCGGCTTCCTGGCCAAGGCCGAACAGGCCTTGGAACCCTATCCGGTTAAGCTGGCCGCCGACGTTTTTGGTTATACGACCTGGCGCACCGACGATATGGGTATTGGGCAACAAATCGAATTGATGGCCCCCTACCTGGACGTCCTTTCGCCAATGCTGTACCCGTCCACCTTTGAAGATGGATTGCCTGGCCTGCCGCAATACAAAGAAGCCATCGCCTTTCCCTACGAGGTGGTCAACAAAAGCACTGCCATCGCAACCCAGCGCGTTCACCTGGTTAACCCCAACCTGGAGGTTCGCCCCTGGGTACAAGATTTCCCCGACTATCATTTCGATCGGCGCACCTACAGTGCTGATGATATCCGGGCGGAGATGGAAGGCGCCCGCCAGGCAGGCGGTCGCGGCTGGTTGTTGTGGGATCCGCGGGTGAGGTACACACCTTCGGCACTGGTCTCGGCCCAACCGACCTACCAGCCAAACCCCGACGGCCGGGTGATGGTGCTTGAATACCACCTGTTCGGGGACGAGGAAGGCCGCTGGCAGCGAACACCGGAGAATTTCCGCGCCGATTTGGAAACACTGCTCGCACGAGGTTACTATCCGGTCAATCTACGCGACCTGGCAACCGGCAACCTGACTATGGTGCCGGTTGGCAAGCGCCCGATTGTACTTACCTTCGACGATTCATCTATCGGCCAATTCCGCATCTTGCCCGACGGGCAGGTCGATCCAAATTGCGCGGTCGGAATTTTGCTCGACTTCCACCAGGCACATCCGGCCGATTGGCCGCTGCGGGCCACGTTCTTCGTCCTGCAAGACGTAGATGTTCCGGAACGGATTCTCTTCGGCCAGCCCGAGCTGGCAGAGCAGAAACTGCAGATGCTGGTCAACTGGGGTATGGAAGTTGGCAGTCACACTATTAGCCACGCCAACCTGGCCGCCAGCTCGCCGGAAGAGGTACAGCGGCAACTGGCGCTGAGCCAAGCCAAACTGCAGGCGCTGATTCCCGGCTATCAGGTTGTGTCTTTGTCGCTCCCCTTCGGCGCTTATCCCGAGGATGAAACGCTGCTCGTGTCGGGAGAGTACCAAGACACAACCTACCAATATGTGGCGGCGGTGGAAGTCAGCGGAGGTCTGTCGCCCTCCCCACTTTCAGCCGACTTTTCGCCTTACCACATACCGCGCGTACAGGCCATCCAGTCGGAACTCGATCACTGGTTGGCGTCGGCCGAAAAAGAGGGCGTCTACTACGTCTCGGCCGGCGAGTGAGGTTTTGCGGCCCGTAGGACTCGACAAGCCCGACAGGTCAACTTAGTCTCCGGATACATCCGGCAACGCCCGCGCCTCTTGCAGCCGCGGGCGTTGTTTCAGGGCGTCGACTACCGGCTCCTGGTCGCCTTTCCGGTCGTGGTACCAGGCATTCACCTCCCAGTTGGGCTCATCCCACTCCAGGGCATGCTGGGCCAGCAGCCATGTCATCGTCGTGAAGTAATAGTCCGGCGCTTCGTCCAACATGTAGTCGGCCGACCAAAGCGTCCATTCGGCCACCGTTTGACCGTCCACCACCGGATAACGTGGATCCTCACCCGAGCCCTTCGTCGCGCCGCCTTCCGTCGAGATCAGGGGAATCTCAAACCCGAACAGGTCGTAGAATTGGTCGCGGTAAGCGACGAAGTGTAGGAAACAGGTGTTGTCGTCGTAGAGGTTGTCGCCCAGAAAATAGCCACCCGGCTCCTTGGCGATTATCCTCTGGTGATCGATTTCGGCCGCCTGGGCAGGTGTCAGTTGGTAACGCTCGATCTCTTCGGGCGTCAGCAACCGGCTGGTCAGATTGACGTCGTCGTAAGGATAGGTAGGCGGGTGATTGATGTTGTAGTTGTGGATGGGCGCCCAGGAAAAGTATAACGTCTCCCGGTTGCCCTGCCGCACCAGCGCATCAAAAAACTGGTAGAAAAAGCTATTCCGCCAGCCATCCAGTTTCTGAGAGGGAGCAAAAAAGGACGGTAGGCTGGGATAACCACCGGCCAGATAGATGGTGCGGGCAGCTTCGGCCCATACCTGCGCCAGGTATTCCGGTTGGGGAACACCGCCCGGCTGGCACCAACCGCCGCTCTCGCCAAACTGGTTTGGTTCGTTGTACAGTTCGTAGTAGTAGACACCGCGCGGTACGTAATGCTCGACCAGGCCTTTCAGTTCGTCGAGATCGTAGGCTTCGTTGCAGCGTTGGTAGATGCGTAGGACAGGCATGATGTCGCGGGCCACCAGTTCATCGATGGTGTGATCGTAATGCCGACCGGCGGTGCCATCGTTCAGCAACTTGACCCATTTGATGTTCAGCCGCGCCAGCTCGGACACAAAATAGCTGGTGGCTTCATCAGATTGGCCGTATAGAAACGTGCTCCAATGCACGCCCATTCCGTTATCCTCTTTGGGCCGGGGAAAGACACTCAAGGGCAATGGTGCAGCCGGAAAATCACCATCAGCCGCAGACCTGGTGATCGGCGCAGCAGTCGCCATTGGGGTAGGCGTTGGCGTATCGGTCGGTTCAGTGGTAACGGTAGCGGTCGCCGGCATCGGCGTCGTGGATGGCGCAGCCGCCGGGACAGACTGTGAAGCCATCGCCAGCGGCGATGGCGATGGCAGTGACGTGGACACGGCCGAAACAGGCGCCGGTGTGCTTGGCGTGCGGCAACCCGCCAACACCATTGTGATGCAAAAGAGCACGCTGACGACAAGCCCCCGGCCCGCTCGCCTTTTTCGATGGCGCGCCCTGGACTGAGACATCCAATCCGCCATAAGCGTTGTTCTCCCACCGCGATTCTTGTCCCCATCGCCGCCTGATGCCCGCACTCGCGTCCGGCCGGTGGGCACCGGACAAGGCAACTCCTCACACCTGTCTGACGACTGCGCGAGGGGCAAGGTTTGGCCGGCGGTTCCCGGGGAAGGGGAACTGCCCATCATTCAGTCGTTCTTGCCGGCCTGCTCGCTGAACAGGTCCTTTTTGCCATAGAAGAACAAGATGTCGACGTGACCGCCCTCGTCGAACTCAAATACGTGCCACTCCAATGGCGGAATGTGCAGTGTCATGCCGGCTTCCAGGTCGATGCGCCTGTCTAGCTGATCTTTTTCCGGTCCACAGCGCACCCACCCCTTGTCTGAATCGAGGATGAAGACGATTTCCTCAGCGTGGTGATGCGGTTCCATGGGGCCACTCTCGTCCGAATAAAGGGCGTAACCAAACGTCATCTCGCCACTGGGCGAAACCGCCCCTTCCTTGCCCACCGCCATCTGGATGATCCTACCCGGCAGGCGCTTTTCTGCGATATTCTCACGTTTGATGATCCGCATTGCCGTTTCCTCCTATAGGTAAAATAAGACAACAATGTCTTACCTCCATTGCATGTTGGACCGAAGCGCTGGCTGTGGCAAATCGGGGCGGCTGTGCCGGCTGCCGAACGGGTCACATCTGTCTATCCCCTTGACGCGTTGCCCCATCCGGTGAAAATCTGGACAAAAACTCGGTTGACAGATTTCTGTCGGTATGATAAGATAATAGTGAGTATACCTCTTATTATTCTGTATCCAGCAATATCCATAATCACCAAAGGTAAAATATAATATGCCGATCGATTACTTGCCGATCCTGCCATTTTTATTGCTCGCGGGCGCATTCGGCGTTATAGCAATGGTGTTGCCCGCCTTGTTGGGGCCGCGCATTCCCAACGAAACGAAACTGGAAGTCTATGAGTCGGGTAAATTGCCTTACGGAGATGCCCAGCGCAAGCTGCCGATCAATTACTATAAGGTGGCTATGCTGTTCATCATCTTCGACGTTGAGGTTGTCTTTCTGTACCCCTACGCCGTTATCGCCCGCCAGTTGAAGCTATTTGGGCTGATTGAAATGGGCGTCTTTGTCGCCCTGCTTATTTTTGGTTATCTCTACGAATGGAAAAAGGGCGGTTTGGAACTGGAATAGGTAGACAAGGGTAAGCTATGGAACAAATTGTGCAGCCGGATAAGAATGGGAATCTGGGCATCGTATTGACAACGGTGGAAGCGGCGGTCGATTGGGGACGCAAATACTCGATCTGGCCGATGACATTCGGGTTGGCTTGCTGCGCAATGGAAATGATTGCCACCGGCGGCTCACGCTTCGACATCGCCCGTTTCGGCGCCGAGGTGTTCCGTGGTTCCCCCCGCCAATCTGACCTGATCGTCATTTCCGGCCGTGTGTGCAACAAAATGGCACCTGTCATCAAGCGACTGTACGACCAAATGTTATATCCCAAATGGGTCATCGCCATGGGAGACTGTGCCTCGGTCGGCGGTCCGTTCAACAACTACGCCGTCATACAAGGGGTGGACAAGCTTATACCGGTCGACGTATATGTGCCCGGCTGCCCCCCGCGACCGGAAGCACTGTTACATGCGCTGGTAATGCTGCAGGAGAAGATTCAAAAACAAGAGAAATTGGGCGAGCGCAGGTAGATGAACCAGGTAATCGTCGACAAAATTCAAAGTCAGATACCCGATGCCGTTCAAAGTGCCCAGGACTCGCGCGGGGATACAGTCATCACGCTGCGGCGCGAATCCCTGCTCGAGGTTGGCCGTCTGCTGCACGATGATCCGCAATTGCAGATGGATCTGTTGTTGGACGTGACGGCTGTCGACCGCCTCAATCTGGGTATTGAGCCGCGCTTCGCGGGCGTCTATCAACTGTATTCCATGCCCCACGGTCAAAGCGTGCGCCTGGTCGTTCCTCTGCCGCAGGCAGATGGCGCAGAGATGCCCCGGTGTCCCAGCGTCACCTCCATCTGGCCGACCGCCAACTGGCTGGAGCGCGAAGTCTACGATTTGATGGGCATCGAGTTCACCGACCACCCGTGGCTGCACCGTATCCTCATGCCAGACAACTGGGTCGGGCACCCCTTGCGCAAGGACTACCCTATCGGCGGCGAGCCGGTCAACTTCTCCGATGATCGGGACAATCCGCGTTTTGCCCACCTGGGCAAACAGATTATGGAAGGCCCGTCTTATCTCAGTGACCTGCCACCCTGGGTCGATCCGAACAGACACATGATATTGAACTTAGGGCCCCAACATCCGGCCACCCACGGCGTGTTGCGGGTGGCGACGGAGCTGAGGGGTGAACGAGTCGTCAGCGCAACGCCCGACATCGGTTACTTGCACTCGGGTTTCGAAAAGACCGGCGAAAGCAAACGCTACGAAAAATTCATTCCCTACACTGACCGGATGGATTATCTGGCGGCCATGAACAACAACCTGGCCTACGTGCTGACGGTGGAGAAGCTGTTGCAGGTTGAGATTCCCCCGCGGGCACAATACATCCGCGTCATCCTGGCAGAATTGCAGCGCATTGCCAGCCACCTGTTCTGGCTGGCAACCCACGCCCACGACGTCAG
>CAZHBM010000009.1:0-10895 GCA_964529945.1 uncultured Anaerolineales bacterium
GTACCCCACCCGTGGCCCCCATCTCGATGATGGCCGGCGTCTCGGCGGTAATGACGCCGAGGCTGCTCCCCAGCGCGTGCGCACCCAGGCTGAGTCCGCCCTGGTAGATCAGAACCGTAACCGCCGAGAAGAGCACGCCCGGTCCTAAAGAGGCACCGAAGGCCAGCGACGCGAACCCGTCCAACAGGCTCTTGATCGCCAGCGGCTGGTAGTTGCCCGTCAAGCCATCCAGCATGGCGCCCACTACCGTCAGGGGGCCGACACAGAACACCAGGCTGCTGGTGACGAAGGCGCGCATAATCGACTTGCCTGCCGCTACGTCGTCTTCGTGTCCGAACTTGTCCTCGAGCCAGCGTCCGGCTGCTTCCAGGCCGTCCTCGATGCGCCACCATTCTCCCAGGACACCACCGATGAGCACGCTTCCCATCACGATCAGGACATTTTCTGTCTCCAGGGCCATACTGATCCCCAGGACTATCGTCACCAGGCCCAACCCGTTCATGACCGTGTGCCGCATCCGCTCCGGCAAGCGGGCACCCAGAAGGGTCCCAATGACACCCCCTATCACGACCGTGACGACGTTGAGTAATGTACCTGTCACCGATTCACTAACTCCAAACAGTCAAGTGGGCGGGTAAGATTTCGAATTCAATGCGCTTCCCGGCCGTACACAGGACCTCGCCATCCATGTGGCCCGGCAGTCCAGTCTCACGCCGGCTCTCGATGACCAGGTGTCTGGCCTGCATAAGCGTGACTTGAGGGACCTTCACGTGAGTACCGCGCATAACGCGCACCAGCAGCGGCCAGATTTGGAGACGGTTTACCCGGCTGGCCACACAAACGTTGAAATAACCGTCGTCAGTTTTCGCGTCCGGGTTGAGAAAAAAGCCGCCTCCCGATCGCGGACCGTTACTGACCGTCACCAGTGTCACCAGGTCCTGGGGCAGCAGCTTCCCGTCGACGGTGATGCGTACCGGATAGGGCCATTTGCCTCTGGATGCCCAGACGCGAAGCACCCCCAACAGATAGAGGAACACGCCACGGGCGTTCTGGATCTTTCTCGTTTCCAGCAACACGTCTGCATCGTAGCCAACGCCGACAGCGTTGATGAAGACCTTTGATCGGCCGTCAACTGTCACGCGGACCAGATCCACCGTCCGCTCCTGTCCTTCGACCAGCTGGCGGCAGGCCGCCTCCAAATCGCCCGGCACACCAACGCCATAGGCGAAATCATTGCCCGAGCCGGCCGGAAGGACGCCCAGAACCGCATGGCCGCCCTGTTCTTGGGCCCGTAACAGCCCATTGGTAACCTCGATGGCGGTCCCGTCGCCGCCCATCGCCACCACGCGATCGTAGCCGTCCAATGCCGCTTCGAACGCCAGGTCGGTCGCCTGCCCGGGTGCTTCGGTAACGACAAGGTCACCATCCACGCCATAGCGCTTAAGGTACCTCTCTACCTGTTCCAACACTTCACCGGACCTTCCGCGACCGGCGGTCGGGTTTACAAGGATCTTGGTGCGCAAGTTCAACAGCTTGTTCCTCTTTTAATGGCAATGCGCGCCAGTTTAGCACACGCGTCAACAAACACCAAATGGCACCCTATTCGCGACGCGAAAACGAATGGCTTGGGTTATGCCGTCAACCGGTTTGCCTATCACGCGACGTGCCCTGGCTGCTATTCTTCGCGGCGGGGCAGCAGACCGGACGCGGCCTCGATTTGCCTTTCAACCGACGAACGTGCCGTGCCCCCGATCGACGTGCGGCGTTCGACGGCGCGTTCAAAATTCAGCCAGTCACGGCAGTCGGTTGCGAAATAGGGACAGACTTTTTGGTAATCTGAAAGAGGCAACGTCCTAAGCGAGCTGCCCTGCGCTTGCGCCGCCTTAACCAATTGGCCAACCAAAGCGTGCGCTTCCCGGAAGGGAACGTCGCGTTTGGTCAGGTAATCCGCCAGCTCGGTAGCCAACATTTCGTCCGTGAGGGCTGCGCGCATCCGTTCTTTGTTGATCGTCAGCGTCGCCACCACGCCGGCGGCAATCGGCAAAGTGCCCATCAAGGTCTCCACGGCATCAAAAACCGGTTCCTTGTCTTCTTGGAGGTCTTTGTCGTAGGCGGAAGGCAAGCCCTTCAGCGTGGTCAGCAGTGCCACCAGGGCGCCGACAACCCGTCCGCTCTTGCCGCGAACCAGCTCCAGCGAATCGGCGTTCTTTTTCTGCGGCATCAGGCTCGAGCCGGTGGCGTAAGCGTCGTCGACTTCTACGAAGCCGAACTCCCGACTGCTGAAGAGAATCAACTGTTCGGCCAGCCGGCTCAAATGCACCTGTACCAGACTCGCCCATCCCAAGAACTCAACCAGGTAATCGCGGTCGCTCACCGCATCCATGCTGTTCTGGGCGATGGCCGCGAACCCAAGCTCATCGGCCAGGAACTGCTGATCGATTCCCAGCGGGTTACCCGACAAAGCCCCCGAACCCAAGGGCAGGACGTTAGCGCGTTTCTCCAGGTCGTCCAGACGGTCGCGGTCTCGCTGGAGCATCCAGAAGAAGCTCATCAACCAGTGGCTGAAACGGACCGGCTGCGCCCGCTGCACATGGGTGTAACCAGGCATCAGTGCGTCCAGGTGTTCCTCAGCCTTCTCGACCAGATTTCGCTGCAGGGTCACCACAGCCGTTCGTAACTCGGCGATCACCCCGCGCATGTGCAGACGCATATCGGTAGCGATTTGGTCGTTGCGCGAGCGTCCCGTGTGCAGCTTGCCGGCCACAGCGCCCTTGATTTCCCCCAGTCGCCGTTCGACAGCAGTATGGACGTCCTCGTCGTCCGAATGCACGCGAAATTCTTCACGCTCGAATTCGGCTCGCACCTGCGCCAGGCCGTCCAGCAGTTCGTCAGACTCGCCCTGGCTGATCACCTTGGCCTTTGCCAAAGCCCTGGCGTAGGCCTGGCTGGCCAGAATGTCCGACTCCCAAAGGCGCAGGTCGAAGCGGATTGAATCCTGGAACTCGCGCATCAGGTCATCTGTCTGGCCGGAGAACCGGCCGCCCCAAAGCCTTCCCATACTCACCTCCTGCCCGAAAAAGAAATCAGCGGATCAACGAGTTTTGGCCATGGCAGGCCGCACTCGCTAATCCGCCGACTGGCGAACTGAGATGCAGTCGCCGAATCTAATCTCGCTTGAACTTGCTGTAGTCGGGTTCTTCGTGGATGCCCCGCCGGGCACCTTCCAGATCGAGCATCGCCCGCACCTTCAAAGGCAATCCGAACAGCTTGATGAAGCCCTCGGCATCGGCCTGATTGTACACGTCGTCCTCACCAAAGGTAGCGTAATCTTCACGGTAGAGACTATAAGGACTGCGGCGACCAACGAGCATCACGTTGCCCTTGTACAGCTTGAGGCGCGCCTGGCCGGTCATCGTCTGCTGGGTCACCTGCACGAAGGCGTCCAGCGCTTCCCGCAGGGGCGTGAACCACTGCCCGTTGTAGACCAGGTCGGCATACTTCAAAGCAACGAGTTGCTTGTAGTGCAGCGTTTCCTTATCCAGGCACAACTGCTCCAACGCATGGTGCGCTTCGACCAGCAGGGTACCACCGGGCGTCTCGTAAACGCCGTGGCTTTTCATACCCACCAGACGATTCTCGACAATATCGACCCGGCCCACACCGTGGCGGCCGGCAATTTCGTTCAGCGTATCCAGCAGGGCAATCGGACCCATGGCGATTCCGTTGACGCGCTTTGGTACGCCCTGCTGAAAATCGATGACCACGTATTCAGGCTCATCGGGCGCCGCTTCCGGAGCGACCGAACGCAGGTACATCGCCTCTTCCGGCTCTTGCCAGGGGTCTTCGAGAATGCCGCCCTCGTGACTGATGTGCCAGATGTTGCCGTCGCGGCTGTAGATACTGGTAGGCGACGAAGACACCGGGACGTTATGCTCCATAGCATAGTCGAGCGCATCCTCGCGTGAACGGATGGACCACTCGCGCCACGGCGCAATCACCTTCAATTTCGGGTTGAGTGCCTGGAAGGTCAACTCAAAACGTACCTGATCGTTGCCCTTGCCGGTGCAACCGTGCGCGACGGCGTCCGCCCCCTCCAGCTCGGCAATTTCGACCTGCCGTTTGGCAATCAACGGCCTGGCGAATGAAGTACCCAGAAGGTATTTCCTCTCATAGAGAGGCCCGGCCATTAACGTTGGATAGATATATTCGGTAATGAATTCTTCCCGCAGGTCCTCGATATAGATTTTGCTGGCCCCGGATGCCAGGGCCTTTTCCCTCAACCCCTCGAGTTCTTTTCCCTGGCCCAGATTGGAGGTGTAGCAGATCACCTCACACCCGTAAGTGTTTTTCAACCAGGGGACAATCACCGACGTGTCGAGACCGCCGGAGTATGCGAGGACCACTTTTTTGACTTGCGACTGCGTTGTTTGTTTGGTTGCCATATTTACCTTCCAAGAAAAAGCGTGAATGTAGATGTTACATTCGGCGCCGCATTTCATCCATCTCCCGCAACAGGGAGGCAATGCGCGCCGTAAACTTCAATATTTCCCCCGGACCAAGCGGTTTCCTGGCTTCGCCGAATTGGGAATCCGAGTCATCCGTAACCAATAACCAGGCTGTACCTGCTCCCAACAGGGCTCCCATAAGGGCACCCACGATAAGCGCATTTCTCTGGCGCGGTTGAATCTCCACGGCGTAGCCTCCTTATTCCGACAAAATCCGGTGGACTGTGGTTCGCACTTCAAAAGGGCTGCTGACTTACTGCAGCCATTATAGCGCAAAGCCAGATATTTGAGAAAGCCGGCGGAGCACAAACACATCCGATGCCCGGCAAAACATGCAGACTGCTACCCCAACCACCAGGCGACCAGATAGTAGGTAGCCGGCACCACGAACAAAAGGCTGTCCATCCGGTCCAGTATGCCCCCGTGACCGGGAATCAGATTGCTACAGTCCTTGACATCCACTTCGCGTTTCATCATCGAAATCGTCAAGTCGCCTAACGGTGCCAGGATCGACACCAGGCCGCCCAGCGCCAATCCGGGCAACCAGCCAACGTCCCCCAACAAGACCATCAACAGGCCGCCCACCAGTGTGCCGCCCAGCAGGCCGGCCAGAACGCCGCCCAACAACCCTTCCCAGGTCTTGGAGGGGCTGAGCTGCGGGCACAGTTTGTGGCGCCCCAACGAACGCCCGACGAAATACGCGCCCGAATCGCTCAACCAAGTGGTCGCCACAGCGGCCGTTATCCAGGCCAATCCATCGGGCAACCAGCGCAAATAGACGAAGTGCGCCGTCAACCAGCCAAGGTACAGGCCGCCGGCGACAACCAGCGCCCAATCAACCGTAGGCGAAGAAGAAGGCGCCCTCAGAAGATGGAGCGCGAGTGAGACGAGTAGAAAGAACAGCAGCGCAGGCCGGGCGATAGACAACTGGGGCAGAGCCGCCTGGGCGAAAGGGATGGCGATAATAACGACCATCAGCGGCAGGGACGGCGAGTGCCCGCCGTGTTTCATCATCCCCTGGAACTCGTAGGCACACAGCCAGGCAACGGCCAGCATTCCGGCAAATGTCCACCAGCCTCCCAACCCAACCACCAGAATGGCGGCCGGGCCGAACAGGAGCGCAGAACGGACACGGGTACGTAACATCGGCGGTAACCAGCTACTTTCAGGCGTTTTTCACGCCGCCGAATCTTCGATCGCGCTCCTGGAACATCATCAGCGCTCGATGAAACTCGGCCTTATCGAAATCGGGCCACAACACCGGCGTCACGTAGTACTCGGCGTAAGCAGCCTGCCAGATAAGAAAGTTGCTGGTACGGAATTCGCCGCTGGTGCGGATGATAAGATCGGGGTCAGGTGCGCCGGCGGTATACAGGTGTTGCGCGATGGTCTCCTCGGTTACCGCCTCGGCCACAATCCCTTCGCGTACGATGGCTCTGACCGCGTCGACGACCTCCGCCCGCCCGCCGTAATTCCAGGCCACATTCAAGATCAAGCGGTCATTGTCACGGGTCGCTTCCACAGCCCGTTTGACTTTTGTCTGCAGACTACCAGAGAGACCTTCCAGGCGACCGATGTGGCGCAACTGAACGCCTTCAGCGTCCAGTTCGTCCAACTCACGATCGATCACCCGGGCCAGAATGTTCATCAGGCCGCCGACTTCATCTTGCGGACGGTTCCAGTTTTCGGTGGAGAAGGCGTAGATCGTCAGCATTTTGACGCCCAATTCCACCGTGGATCGCAACACGCGTCTCAGGTTCTCTACGCCGGCACGGTGTCCGGCCACCCGTGGCAGGCCGCGCCGCTGCGCCCAGCGGCCGTTGCCGTCCATTATTATCCCAACGTGATAGGGAACAACCAACAAAGGAGCCAGTTCTTCCACGGTCGACCTAGATCTCCAGAATCTCGTCTTCTTTGGCCTTGCCGATCTCATCCACCTGTTCGATGTACTTATCGGTCAATTCCTGAAGTTCATCCTTGGCCACATAAAACTCGTCTTCCGAGATTACCTTCTCTTTTTTTTCCAGGTCCTTCAACTCGTTCAGGGCGTCCCGGCGATTGTTGCGTACCGCAACACGCGCTTCCTCCACCCGCTTGGAGACGACTTTTGTCAGCTCTTTTCGGCGGTCTTCTGTCAAGGGGGGGATGACCAGCCGGATGATTTTGCCGTCATTATTGGGGGTCAATCCCAAATCCGATTGAAGAATAGCCCGCTCGATCTCTTTTAGCGCACTGACGTCCCACGGCCGGATGGTCAGTAGCTGGGGCTCGGGCGCTGCGACGGAAGCCAACTCGATCAAATTGGTTGGCGTGCCGTAGTAATCGACCCGGATGCGTTCCAATAGGGCCGGAGACGCCCGTCCGGTCCGAATGGCGCGCAGGTCCATTTGCAGAACCTCTATCGTTTTCCGCATATGACTTTCAGTTTGGGCGAGAACATCCTTGACCATGGGGTTAACCTCCTTCGACAGTCTGTCGTTATCGCGTCATGGGCAAATGATTGTGCCCACAGCCTCGCCCAAGACAGCCATTCGGATACTATCGTCCTCCCACAAGTTGAGGACGATGATCGGCATCTGGTTGTCCATACACAGGGACAAGGCCGTGCTATCCAGGACTTTTACGCCGAGATTGAGGGCTTCGATATAATCCAGCCGGTCGAATCGGCGTGCGCTTGGGTCCAGCAGGGGATCGGTCTCGTAGACGCCGTCAACCTTGGTCGCTTTGATGAGCAGTTCCGCGTCAACTTCCATCGACCTCAAGGCTGCCGCCGTGTCGGTTGTAAAATAGGGATTACCGGTCCCCGCGCCCAAAATCACCACGCGACCTTTTTCAAGATGGCGGATAGCACGCCCGCGGATGTACGGTTCCGCGACGGCACGCATCTCGATCGCCGTCTGTACGCGCGTCTCGACACCGGCCCGGCCCAACGCATCCGCCAACGCCAGTGCATTCATAACGGTAGCCAGCATGCCCATATGATCGGCGGTCGCCCGTTCCATCCCGTGCGCCAGCCCATCACGCCCGCGCCACAGGTTGCCGGCTCCCAGGACAACTGCTACCTCGACACCAAAGGATCGCACATCAGCGATTTTGGCGGCTACATTGTCCGCCATGTGTGGATCGATGCCGAACCCTTGTTCACCTGCCAATGCTTCACCGCCTACTTTCAAAAGAATACGGCGGTATTTGGCTCCAGGCATCCTTTCCACCTCCCTCCACAATCAGCGTCTTGGCGCCACATGCTGTAGCTATTATTTGCACCACAGCCGCACTTCACGATTCAGCTGACGCTACCTCCCAGGCCGTGCGGCCCGGGTAAAAATTCGCGCTCTGCAGAGAAACAGATTCCAGCAATATCCATCTGCAACTGTGGTATTAGCAAGAGACTGGAGCCGCAAGCGGCTCCAGTCTCTGTTTTTCACTCAAATTCACCCAGTTCCAACCGAATGAACTTTTCCACGGCGACAGGTGTTCCCCACGCCTTGGACTTCTGATCGATAAGCTGCTGAATGCTCATCGAGTTTTCCTTGATGAACGGCTGATGCAGCAGGCATATCTGTTCGTACCATTTGGCGAGTTTACCGGTGACGATACGTTCCTTGATGTGGTCCGGTTTTTTGTCTTCGGCCACTTGCGCCTGGAAGATGGCTCGTTCGGCTTCCAACTCGCTGGGCGGGATCTCCTCGGGTCTGATGAATCGCGGCGCAGCCGCGGCGATCTGCAACGCCAGGTCGTGCACCAGCTCGCGAAATTCGGGGCCGGCGGCCACACCTTGATCCTCGGCGGAAACGTACACCACGACGCCGATGCGATCGCCCATGTGGGTATAGCCTTCCACCCAGCCGGCACCGTCGCGCCGAGCCCGGTCGAAGCGACGCACAACCATATTCTCACCGACCGTGGCCACTACTTGCGTCAACTTCTCGGAAACCGTCATCTCCGGATCATCGATGAATGGCCGCTCCATCAGCGCAGCCGGATCGTCTATGGACGGCTCTTCAACAACCTGCCTCAGTATGGCGTCAACCAACGATTGGAAGTCTTCCGTGCGGGCCACAAAATCGGTCTCGCAATTCACCTCGAGCGCAACGCCATAGCGGCCGATATCGTCCACCCAAACCTTGACCAGTCCTTCGTTGGCTTCCCGGCCTGCCTTCTTGGCGGCGACGGCCAATCCTTTTTCTCGCAAATAATTGATGGCCGCCTCAACATTTCCATCGGTGGCTTCCAGCGCCTTCTTGCAGTCAAGAATGCCTGCACTGGTAGCCTCTCGTAAATCTTTGACCATTTGTGTCGTAACAGCCAAAGTCATCCTCCTTCGTCATATGTCAAAACTGTTTCAATCCAGCAGTCAGTATTCTTTGTGGGTCACATCCCACCGCTTAGGCACCTCGGCGCCTGGCCGTTGTGCGCCGGCAGCAGGGGTGACAGATGATCGTCACTACTCAGCCTCGGCATCGCTTTCAGCGTCAACGCCTTCATCAGAGTCTTCCGCCTCGACCGAGTCCTCTGCGTGATCCTCGTCCTCAACCTCGCCGTCTGAGCTGTCCTCTTCTTCACCGGCACTGGCGCGCAACTTGGCCAGGGTGGAGGGTCCCAAATAACGCTCAAGGCCTTCCTCACCCATCGCTTCGGCTTCGTCCTCTTCTTCCTCAGCGCGCATGGTCTCTGCCATTTGCTGGCCTTCGATGACGGCATCGGCCATTTTGCTGACCATCAACCGGATGGCCCGGATGGCATCATCGTTCGACGGTATGACGTGGTCAATCGGGGTGGGATCGCAGTTGGTGTCGACCATCGCCACAATCGGGATATCCAGGATGTTGGCCTCTTTGACCGCAATCGCTTCACGACGAACGTCCACCACGAACAGCAGGGACGGCGGGCGTTCCATGCTCTTCAGCCCGCCCAACCGGCGATTCAGCCGGGTAATCTCGTACTCCAGTTTGCTGACTTCTTTTTTCGGCAAGCCAACGAACTCACCGCGAACCTGCTTCTTCTCCAGGTCCAACAGGTAGTCGATCCGCTGGCGGATGGTACGCCAGTTGGTCAGCGTGCCACCCAACCAACGCTGGTTGACGTACGGCATCTGGCAGCGCTTGGCTTCTTCAGTAATCGTGTCCTGGGCCTGCTTCTTGGTGCCCACAAACAGGACGATACCGCCGTCCGCCACGATGTCGCGAACCAGGCTGTATGCTCGCTCCAGGGCAGCCAACGTTTGCTGCAAGTCCAGAATATGGATACCGTTGCGCTCGGTGAAGATGTAGGGTTTCATCCTCGGGTTCCAACGCCGAGTCCGGTGCCCGAAATGGACGCCGGCTTCAAGAAGCGCCTTCATTGATTCAATTGCCATTACTTTTCACTCCTTAAAATTGTTTTGGGCCTCCGCCTTCATCATTCTCGGCGGGAACCCTGAGGCATTCAGGGCACGGCCCGCCGAGTCAGAAAGCGTGTGGTTTATTGGTTTTATCCAAGCTGCGAGTATACCATGGCGACCTTGATCGAGCAAGTTACCCACAGTCAATGTGTGTGTCCCATTTCATTGAGGATGGTTATGTGAGTCCGTGGCCGGTAACATCTCCTTCATATCGTTTGTGGCTGGAAGACCTTCCACCCACAAGCCAAGCTACCTGATTCTAAACGCTTCCAAAAACTTGTGAGTGGTCTCTCACGAACCTACCTCGCTGCCAACTCTTGGCACGGTCCAATTTCTCCCGCAAAAAATATCGGACGCACCCACAATGAATTGCCGTCGTCCTGTAGGTAAAACGATATGGCCGGCGGGAGTGTTTGCTCTGACAATTGGCTGTAGGTATAATGCACAGGCGATAACGATCTAGACAAATTCCATTTTAGCCGAGGGGTGGCACACCATGAGCATCAAGCCAGACCATTGGATCGAGAAAATGGCCCTCGAACAGGGCATGATTGAGCCGTTCGAACGCAATCAGGTTCGAGACGGCGTCGTGTCTTATGGCCTGTCTTCTTATGGTTACGACATACGCGTAGCTGACGAGTTCAAAATATTCACCAACGTCCACACGACAGTTGTGGATCCCAAGAATTTTGACGACCGGTCCTTCGTCGAGGTCAAAGACCGCATCTGCACCATTCCTCCAAACTCGTTCGCCCTGGCGCGCACCATTGAATATTTTCGCATTCCTCGGGACGTATTGACCATCTGCGTCGGCAAGTCCACCTATGCCCGGTGTGGTATCATCGTCAACGTCACCCCCTTTGAACCTGAATGGGAAGGCTTTGTGACTCTGGAGATATCCAACACCACCCCCCTGCCCGCGCGCATCTACGCCAACGAGGGCATCGCCCAGGTCGTTTTTTTCCAGGCCGACGAAGTCTGCCAGACCTCCTATGCCGACAAAAAAGGCC
>CAZHBM010000009.1:10905-24371 GCA_964529945.1 uncultured Anaerolineales bacterium
ACCAGAAACAGTCCGGCATCACGCTGCCCAACATCGGCCTGACTAACAACCATCCCACTCAACAGGGGTGACGGTGGCGCCGTTCTCGACTGCACCGCCATTCACTCATTGCACCGAAATCAGGAGGAAGAAACCGATGGAAGGTTTCAAACACGTCTTTCCTATCAGCGTGCGCGTACGCGACATCGATGCCTGGGGACACGTTAACAACGCGGTCTACTTCACTTACCTGGAATCGGCCCGTACCGATTATTTGCGGACGGTGGTTTTTGAGAATGCCAGCATCGGTCTAGCTGACGTGAGTACAATCCTGGCCGAAATCACCTGCCAGTACAAAGTCCCGATATTTTTCGGGCAGTCGGTCGAAATTGGGACGTCCATCACAGAGATCGGCAATTCAAGCATCAAGCTGTCGCACCGGATCGAAGCCGACGGGACACTCGTCGCCCTGGCCCGCGGCGTGTGGGTCTACTACGATTACGTGGCCGGGCACAGTGCCCGCGTTCCCGATCTCTTCCGCCGGCGGATACAGGCATTTGAGAATTTAGAATAGGGCAACATAGGTATAATAAATGTTTGAGATTGTGTTTCTCGGCACATCAGCCAGCGCGCCGAGTATCAGCCGTGGCCTTTCGGCCCAATTTGTCCTCTACAACGAATATCGTTTTCTGATAGACTGTGGTGAGGGAACCCAGCGCCAGATGCTCAAGAGTGGGCTGGGTTTCAAACGACTGGACAAGATCCTCATCACTCACGGGCACCTCGACCATATCCTGGGGCTTGGCGGCCTGGTGTCGACGCTCAGCCGTTGGGATACGGCCCAATACCTGGAGATCTATGCCGGCGAGTCGGCCCTGGCGCGTATCAAAGACTTGTTGCTGGGTGTCGTTCTGCGCAAAGCCAATACCCCGCTCGAGATTAAGTTCGTCCCCCTCAAGCCCGACATGGTGATCGCCGAGGACGACCGCTTTTCGGTGCGGGCTTTCCCGGTTTCGCACCGCGGGCCGGACTGTTACGGTTTCTCCTTCCAGGAAAAATCGAGGCGCCCGTTCCTGGTCGACAGGGCCGAGTCGCTGGGAGTCCCGGCCGGGCCGGAGCGGCGCGCGCTGGTGGCCGGGCAAAGCGTCACGCTGAAGGACGGTCAGATTGTCACGCCGGATCAAGTGCTGGGTCCTTCGATTCCCGGCGCCAAGTTGGTGGTCGTCGGTGATACCGGACGGACCGGCGATCTGGCGGCTTACGTGCAGGATGCCGATCTGTTGGTGATAGAGGCCACCTATCTGGAGGAGGAGGCCGAAATGGCCGCCCAATTCGGGCATCTGACCGCCGCCCAGGCTGCCAAACTGGCCATCGCGACCAACGTCCAGGAACTGTGTCTCACTCACCTCTCCCGGCGTTATCGCGACGTCGATGTGCTGGCCGAGGCCAGGGCTATATTCCCCGGCGTCCACGTCGCCCGCGATTTCGACCGGCTGAAAACCAACAAAACCAAATCCGACCAATAGTGACGGCCGCACTGCCGTTAGCCGAACTATACAAAACGCCCCGGACCTATCGTAAGGCCCGGGGCGCATTTCTTTCGGCTTGGCTCGGCCGGCTTACACGGGCGGGAGCGCAAACTGGACGGTGCACCCACCGGTGACATCCTCGACGGTGACGTCACCGTTCAACGCCCGTGCAAACTCCCTGGCGATGGTAAGTCCTACGCCTAGCCCGTGACGTATCACCGGTTCAGACGGTGGCTCTCCCTGAAAGAAACGATCGAAGACGCGCTCGCGCAGGTCGGGCGCAATGCCCGGCCCTTCGTCCGAGACGGACAGCTTGCATCCCCCGGGGCCGCTGCCTTTGAGAGCAATCGAAACCTGCCCGCCTACGGGGCTGTATTTGAAGGCATTGTCTACCAGGTGGCGAACGACGGCCTTGCCCAAAGAGCCGGCCGGCGCCCGTACGACGACCCCCGGTTCGACGTTAATCGACAAGTTCACTTCCCGCGATTGCCAGACACGCGCGCAACGTTCCACCTGGTGGTAGAGTTCCTCGTCCAGATTGACGGGCACTCGCTCCCCATCCAATTCGTTGCGGTCCAAACGGCTCAGCAAAATCAGATCTTCAACCAGGGCATTCAGGTGCGGCTCGTCGTCCAATGCCTGCTGCACGAATGTGTGCTGTTGCTGCACGTCAGGGCCAAACTTGTCCTCGAGAATATTGTTTAATGCCACCAAGGCATCGTTAGGCGCCATTCCCAACGCCTGGCCGACGATCCGGGCCACAACCCGACGCAACCGCTGCATCTGCACTTCGGCTTCAAGCCGGCCCTGTTCTCGACTCAACTCGTCGCGGCGCAGCACCGCTTTGATGCGCACCAGCAGCTCGTCGCGATCGAAAGGTTTGGTAATGTAGTCGTCGGCGCCCAACTCAATGCCCTGAATCTTGTCGGCCTGAGACACGCGCGCAGTCAAGAAGATGAACGGAATGACGGCCACGTCCGGTTTACGTGAAAGCGCCCGGCGCACCTCCAGGCCGTTGGGCGGAGGCATCATCACGTCGCATACAATCACATCCGGCCGGTTCTCCTCGGCCAGGGTCAAGCCATCATTACCGCTACTGGCAATCAATACCTGGTACCCGGCCCGCTTTAGAATTGCCTGCAAGCCGAGCAACAAGCTACGATCATCGTCAATTACCAGCACAGATGGCAATCGATCATCCATTGGCCTTTCCCTCTACATCAGGTATAATTGCAAAGATATCGCTACAAGTCAATAGCATACTGCACTTTATGTTTCCGGTCAACTGGCATAGCGCACACGGGTGCGTCGCACATTTTTTTGGAGCTATTGGCCCGAGCCAAGGCCTGGCTGCCAAGCGGGTTCATCTGAGACCGCTCGCATAATGTTTTGGGAAGCGTTTAGAATCAGGTAGTGTTTTTTCATTTCTTGTGGGTAGAAGGCCTTCCGCCCGCGAGAAATAAAAAAGTGACTAAGCCAGTCGCCGGCTCACATGGACCTCTACCAAAAATATGGGACACACCCTGCGCACACGGCGCGACAAGTGGGGAAACGGTGAATGCGGATCAAGCTGATCGTCATGGATATGGACGGTACCCTGGTGGGTACATCTATGACCATTCCAAAACGTACGCTGCGGGCTTTGAGCCGGGCAATCGACCAGGGCTGTCGGGTGACCATCGCCACCGGCCGCTCTCTGGCACCAACGGCGCAAGTTGCTCGGATTTTTGGCGCCAACGCCCCATTGATCCTTTGCCAGGGAGCTTTGATCAAGGACTTTCGCACGGGAGAAATCCTGTTCCGGCGCCCCATTCCTTTGGAGGCCGCCTTGGAAGTAATCAGGTTCGCCCGCCGGCGTAACCCCGCAATGCAGTTACATTTCGATGACGACAGCACCTATACCGACCGGTACAATCCACGCGTTGCCCGAATGGCGACCGTCACCGGCGCCGACATCAAGGTGGTGGATGACCTGGAACAATGGGTAACACGCTCCCCACTCAAGGTGCTGCTTTACCAGTCGGCCGCGGATCTACCGCTGCTGCAAAAGGAGCTGGAAGATCTGTTTGGCGACCGGCTCCAAATCGTGAGATCCTGGCACTACTTGGTCGAAATTACCGATCGCGGCGTTTCCAAGGCCGAGGCGCTCACCCACCTGGCCGAGACGTTAGGCGTCAGCCGCCAGGAGACTCTGGCAGTCGGCGACCAGGACAACGACGTTTCGATGCTCAAGTGGGCGGGATTGGGTGTCGCCTTGAACCACGCCAGCCAGGGAGCGAAGGAAGCGGCAGATGTCGTGGCCCCTGCGCAGCCCGGGCCGGTAGGAGAAAACGGCGCCGAAGCACACGACGAGGGAGTCGCCTGGGCAATCGAACGTTACGTGTTGGGGCAGTCATGATCACCCGGATAATGCAGTGGCGGGTGCCTGAGGCCCTTGAGGCGGCCCAACAATTGCTGGTGGACGGCAATATTGTCGCCTTCCCAACCGATACCGTCTACGGCGTGGGTGCCGTTGCTTTCAACGAAGAGGCCGTCTCCAAGCTCTACCGGGCCAAGGAGCGAGCCGAATCCAAGCCCATTCCACTTCTGATCGCCCATCCTGAGGAGCTCAGCCAGGTGGCGGCGACAGTCCCCCGTGCCGCTTACCAACTGGCGCAGGCCTTCTGGCCCGGCGGGTTGACCCTCGTGGTCGAACGCGGGCCGAATATTCCCGACGCCGTCACCGCCCATACGCCTACCGTTGCCGTCCGTTGTCCTGACCATATCGTGCCCTTGACGTTAATCCGGGCAGTGGGATCTCCCCTGGCAACCACCAGCGCCAACAAATCCGGCCAAGGTTCGCCCACCACGGCCCAGGAGGTGATGGGCCAGCTTTCCGGGCGCCTGCCACTGATAATCGACGACGGTACCTGTCCGGGCGGCGTTGTCTCTACCCTGGTCGATTTGACCGTAGATCCTCCGCGCATCCTCAGGCAGGGAGCCGTATCCGAGGCCGCTCTTCGCGCCGTGCTGCCCGGCCTGGCCGGAAGCAGTCCGGTCAAGGGAGACGGCTGAGTATGTTGATCGGCATTGATGCCAGCCGCGCCTTCGACGAACAGCCCACCGGCACCGAATATTACGCCCAGTCACTGGTCCGCACGCTGGTTGAGACGCGTGGGGATTTTCGCATCCGGCTCTACACCCGAACTCTCCCGTCACCGGCCGGCCTGGAACCTTTCCAGCCACTGCCGCCCGGCGTCGAATTGGTGGTCATGCCCTTTCCGCGCCTGTGGACCCACATCCGTCTGGCCTGGGAAATAGAGCGCCGCCCGCCGGACGTGCTCTTCGTTCCATCACACGTGCTGCCACTTTTCTGTCCGGTGCCGTCGGTGGTAACGGTCCACGACCTGGGTTACGAGTACTTTCCTGAGACGCACCCATCTTTTGACCGTTGGTACCTGCGGTGGACCACGCGGCGCCACGTCCACCACGCGACAGCGCTGCTGGCCGATTCGGATGCCACCCGCAATGACCTGAACCACTTCTACCAGGCCGATCCCCAACGGGTTCACACCGTCTACCCCGGCCGAGACGAAACGCTGGCGCCCGTTCGCGACCTCGACCAAATCCAGGCCGCTAAGTCCAGATATGGCATCAACGGGCCGTATTTGCTCTATCTGGGTACCCTGCAGCCGCGCAAGAATCTGGTGCGTTTGATCGCCGCCTTCGAGCGACTGGCCGGCAGCGCCGGCTGCCAGTTGGTTCTGGCCGGGAAAAAAGGCAGACACTTCCCGGCACTCCTCGACCAGGTGAAAACCGCCCGGCTGGAGGACAAGGTGCTCTTCCCGGGTTACGTGGCCCAGGCCGACAAAGCGGCCCTGCTCAGCGGTGCCCTGAGCCTGGTATTCCCCTCCCTTTATGAGGGCTTCGGCTTCCCGGTGCTGGAAGCCATGTCCTGTGGCACGCCTGTGCTCACCTCTACCCTGTCCTCGCTGCCCGAAATCGCCGGTGACGCCGCAATTCTGGTCGATCCTTTCGACGTCGATGAAATCGCCCGGGGGATGCAGCGCTTGATAACCGAAGACCCATTACGCCAGGCCCTCGTTCGGCGGGGTTTCATGCAGGTAAAGAGATTTTCGTGGCAGGCGGCGGGTCAACAGGTGTGGAGGGTCCTGGAACAGGTCGCCCGGAAGGCAGGCCGGGACGCAAATGACCATGACTGATTTTGAGCGGCTGGAAGTGCTCGGCGTGCGGGTTGACGACGTGTCCTTTGCAGAGGCTGTCCATCGTGTCGAGGCCTTCGTTCTCGAAGGTGGCGGCCACCAAATCGTGACCGTCAACCCCGAGTTCATTATGGCCGCGCAGAACGATCCGGCGTTCCGGCAAGCCATCAACGACTCGGCATTGGCCCTGCCCGACGGAGCAGGCATTTGGTGGGCCGGCCACTATCTCGGTCACCCTATCCGGGAACGCGTGCCGGGTGTGGACCTGGTGAAACGATTGGCCGAATTATCGCACGCTACCGGGCTGCGCCTGTTTCTGCTAGGCGCAATGCCGGGCGTCGCCGATCTTGCAGCCCAGGCTCTGCGCCGGCAATACCCTCAGGTCAATATCGTGGGCACCCACGCCGGATCACCCAAAGCCGAAGACGAGGCGCAGATTGTCTCGTTGGTCAGAGCCCAACAACCCGACGTCCTGTTAGTGGCCTATGGCGCACCGGCGCAGGACCTGTGGATCGCCAGAAATCTGACGCTTCTAAACGTCCCCGTTTGCATGGGGGTCGGAGGATCGTTCGATTACATTGCCGGCGTCCAACCCATGGCGCCGGCGTTTCTGCGCCGGCTGGGCCTGGAATGGCTCTTCCGCCTGGTGACCCAACCCTGGCGCTGGCGCCGTATGCTGGCCTTGCCGCGTTTCGTCTGGCAGGTCCTTTGGAGCAAGTTCCCGTGACCGAGCAAAAACCGCAAGGGTTGGCGCCGTCCGGGAACATCGCCGGCGCCGCCACGTTGATCGCAATGGGCAACGTGACCAGCCGGATTCTGGGCCTGGTCAGGGAGACCGTCATCGCCTACCTGTTCGGCGCCACCGGTATGGTGTCGGCCTTCGATGTGGCCAGCCGCGTGCCGCGCATGCTATTCGATTTGCTGATCGACGGCCTGGTCAGCAGCGCCCTGGTACCGGTGTTCTCGGAGCTGGCCGAGCGCGACAGGGCCGAGCTGTGGCGCGTTGCTAGCATTATGTTAAGTTTTACCACCCTGGTGATGAGCGCCGGGCTGCTCGTCTTGGAGCTATTGGCGCCTCAAATCGCCTGGTTGATGTCGGGCGGGTTCGACGCTCAACTGCTGGCGCAGACCGCCTACCTGATGCGCATCACCGCCCCGGCGGTAGTCTTCCTCAGCCTCTCCGGCATCACCACCGGCCTGCTGTATGCGCTAAAACGCTTTACCTTGCCGGCTTTCACCGTGGCGGTGTTCAACGCCGGCATCGTTGTGGTGGCGCTCGTTTTGACCGGTGTTTTTGGCTGGGGAATCGAAAGCCTGGCGTTGGGTATGCTGGTCGGCTCTGCTTTGCAGGTGGCGCTGCAGATCCCGGGCCTGCGCGGGGCAAAAATCCGCCCCAGCCTCAATTGGCACCACCCCGATTTACGCCGAATTATGAGACTCTACCTGCCCGTGATATTGGGATTGGTCGTCAGCCAAATCGGCATCATTATCGACCGCAACCTGGCCAGCCGCACGGGAGCACAGAGCATCGCCTGGATGCGTTACGCCACAACCCTGGTCCAGTTCCCTCTGGGGCTGGTGTCGGCCGCCATCGCGATGGCCACTCTGCCCACCTTGAGTCGCCTGGCATCCGTCTTTAGAGCAATGCCCGCCGAGGATGCGGCCAATGCGCCCGAGTACGTTGAAGCGCGCGAGGCATATATGGACACGCTGGCGGCAGGGCTCAAGATGGTCTTGATGCTCATTTTGCCGTCGGTTCTGGGGCTGTTCGCCCTGTCCGGTCCGGTGGTAGCCTTGCTCTTTCAACACGGTGATTTCACCGCCGTCGACACCCAGCAAACGGCCCTGGCGTTGCGATTGTACCTGTTGGGTACCGCCTTCGCCGCCATCGACCTGCCGTTGGTGTTCGCATTCTATGCGCGCCAGAACACCCTTACCCCGGCCCTGGTAGGTGTCGCTGGCGTCGGCATTTATCTGCTATCGGCCCTGACTCCCACGCTGTTCCATCCGTTGCAGATGACCGATTTGGTGCTGGCCAACTCAGTACAACTGACCGGCCACGCGATTCTTATGCTCTGGCTCACGCACCGGTTCGGGTCATTGCGCGATCGGGGGATCGGCGTCACCGCGATCAAATCGCTTCTGGCCGCGGGCTTGATGGCGGCCATCATCGCCTGGCTGGCAAATCTGCTTGGCAGCCGGTTCCCATCGCCCGGCCTGCAGCGGCAATTGCTGTTGGTTGCGGTTCCGGCGGTGGCCGGTGTCGGGTTGTATGGCGGGCTGGTCGTTCTGCTGCGCATCGACGAGGCGCGTTATCTGTTGTCAGTGGTCTGGCGGCGGTTAGGGCCGCGGCGCAGGGACTGACGAGCCACTTTCCGCGACCAAGGGAGATAGGTGTGCCGGCAACCGCAAAACACGTCATTGTCTTTTTTCTGGATGGAGTAGGTCTGGGAGAGGATAACCCGGAGACCAATCCGCTTGCCGCAGCCGAGCTTCCCTCGTTGGTGCGCTTGCTTGGCGGAGCGCGGCCGGTGCTGACCGACGGCAACACGGTCCACAGCCAGGCAGCCATCAAGGGACTGGACGCCCGCCTGGGAATTCCCGGTCTGCCGCAAAGCGGCACCGGCCAAGTGACCATCCTTTCCGGCACCAACGCGGCTGCCTATTTGGGACGCCACGATGGACCCTACCCCAACGAAGAACTGCGACAACTCTTGGCCCGCGAGAATCTCTTTTCGACGCTGCTGGCCAGGGGCAAATCGGTGGCATTTGCCAACGCCTACTCGGATCGCTTCCTGGAACGCCTGGGGCGGGGTACGCAGCGTCTCAGTGCCAACGCCCGCGCCGCCCTCGAGGCAGGGCTCAAATTGCGCGGTCCGGCCGAACTCCGGGCCGGCCGGGGCGTGTCGGCACTGTTCACCAACGAATACTTTCTGCAAATGGGTTACGACGTGCCTGAAATCGACGTTGAACAGGCCGGCCGTCACCTGGTCCTTCTGGCCGAGGAACACGCGCTGACCTATTTCGAATTCTGGTACAGTGACGTGGTCGGCCACCGGAAGGACCGCGCACTGGCGCTGCATTTGTTGGCCCAGGTAGACGCGTTCGTCGGCAGCCTGCTGGCCCACATGGATGCGGATAATACGTTGCTGCTGCTGGTCAGCGATCATGGCAACCTGGAGGATCTTTCAACGAACAAGCACACCCTCAACCCGGCCCTGGGCATCCTGACCGGGGCCGGCTTCAACCAAATTCAAGCCAAACTGTCCTCATTGGCGGACATAAAGCCGGCTATTTTGTCTGCTCTTGTCTGACCATTTCCGCGTCGCCGGCCGCATTCCAAAAGGAATCACACAGAATCGCAGCGCCTCGCCCAAAATACCCGCGCAATTTGCCTCAGACCCCCATTTCTGGCATAATTAAGCGGTTGCCTTGTGGCCAAAAATCTCGGCCGAAACTCTCAGCGGGATGAGGCTTTTACCAATGGGGCGGAAGTCTCCAACTCCTGCTGTTCGCTGGACGACCCTTTTCCATATCTTTCCACACTCGGAGGTGTATGTTTATGGACCGCAAAATGGTTACATTAGATGGCAATGAAGCGACGGCTTTCGTCGCTCACCAGCTGAGCGAGGTAATTGCCATTTACCCCATTACCCCGTCGTCACCGATGGGGGAATGGGCCGATGCCTGGTCAGGGCAGGGCAAAACAAACATTTGGGGCACCGTCCCCCTGGTAATGGAGATGCAGGCAGAGGGCGGTGCTGCCGGCGCCGTACACGGCGCGCTTCAGGCAGGCAGTCTAACCACCACTTTCACCGCTTCCCAGGGACTGCTGCTGATGATCCCCAATATGTTCAAGATAGCCGGCGAGTTAACACCCGCCGTTTTTCATGTTTCGGCCCGTTCGGTGGCGGCGCAGGCCCTTTCGATCTTTGGCGACCATTCTGACGTGATGGCCGCGCGGTCGACAGGGTTTGCTATGCTGGCCTCGAGTTCCGTTCAGGAAGCGCAGGACATGGCCTTGATCAGCCACGCCGCCACGCTGGCCAGCCGCGTACCTTTCGTCCATTTCTTCGAAGGATTCCGGACCTCGCACGAGGTCAACAAGATTGAGCAGCTGACCGTCGAGGATATGCAGGCAATGATCGACGACGAGTTGGTACGCGCCCATCGCGCGCGCGCCATGTCGCCCGATCACCCCTTCATCCGCGGTACGGCCCAGAACCCGGACGTTTTCTTCCAGGCCCGCGAGACGGTTAACCCCTATTACGCGGCCTGCCCACAAATCGTCCAGGACGCGATGGACAGATTTTCCGCAATCGCGGGGCGCCAGTACAAGTTGTTCGATTACTTCGGCGCTCCGGACGCCGAGCGCGTCATTGTTGCCATTGGATCCGGCGCGCTTGCGGCGGCCGAAACGGCCAAGTTCCTGGCCGACAAAGGCGAGAAGGTAGGCGTCGTCAGTGTGCGTCTTTATCGCCCCTTCTCGGTCGAGCATTTCGTAAAAGCGCTCCCGGCAACGACCAAAGTTGTCGCCGTACTGGATCGCACCAAGGAGCCCGGCGCAGCCGGAGAACCCCTCTATCAGGACGTCGTCGCGGCCATCCAGCAGGCGTTGGATAAAGGCATCGCGCCATTCAAACAAATGCCGACTGTCATCGGTGGTCGCTACGGGTTGTCCTCCAAAGAGTTCACCCCGGCAATGGTGAAGGGCCTTTTCGATGAAATGCAGCGCAAAGCCCCCAAGAACCAATTCACCCTGGGCATCAAGGACGACCTGACGAACAGCAGCATCGACTTTGACCCGATGTTCTCCATCGAGAGTCCGGACACCATCCGCGCCGTCTTCCTTGGATTGGGATCGGACGGCACCGTCGGCGCCAACAAGAACTCGATCAAGATCATCGGCGAGGAAACGGACAACTACGCCCAGGGCTATTTCGTCTACGATTCGAAGAAAGCCGGCGCAGTCACCACTTCCCACCTGCGCTTTGGCCCACGGCCGATCAATGCGCCTTACCTGATCAGCCAGGCCAACTTCGTGGCGTGCCATCAATTCTCCTTCCTGGAACGCTACAACATTTTGAAATACGCCATGCCCGGGGCCGTCTTCCTGCTCAACAGCATCTATACCCCCGAGGAGGTTTGGGAGCACCTGCCCGTCGAAGTCCAGAAAGGCATCCTGGACAAGAACCTGAAGTTCTACACCATCGATGCCTACGAGGTGGCGCGGGACACGGGAATGGGTGGCCGCATCAACACCATTATGCAGACCTGTTTCTTTGCCATCAGCGGCGTGCTCCCTCCCTCGCAATCGATTGAGG
This sequence comes from uncultured Anaerolineales bacterium, assembly GCA_964529945.1. Classification (GTDB taxonomy): domain Bacteria; phylum Chloroflexota; class Anaerolineae; order 4572-78; family NAK82; genus CAZHBM01. Next base: position 21,940 of record CAZHBM010000009.1, read on the forward strand.
CTATCAAGAACGCCATCAAGAAGACCTATGGCAAACGCGGCGAAGCCGTCGTAAGACGCAATTACGATGCGGTCGACAACGCCCTGGCGCACCTGCACGAAGTTAACCTTGAAGGCAAGAAGGTCAACAGCCAACTGTCGCGGCACTCCCCCGTCCCCGAATCCGCGCCCCAGTTCGTGCGTGAAGTTTTGGGCACGATGATCGCCGGTGATGGCGACCAATTGCCGGTCAGCGTTCTGCCTAACGATGGCACCTACCCGTCGGGGACGACTCAATACGAAAAGCGAAACATCGCCATGGAGATTCCCGTTTGGGAGCCCGACATCTGTATTCAGTGCGGTAAGTGCGTGATGGTTTGTCCGCACGCCACCATTCGGGCCAAGACTTACGATCCTGCGTTTGCCGAAACGGCGCCCAGCACGTTCAAATCCACCGACGCCAAGTGGCGCGAGCTCAAGGGGCTCAAGTACACCATTCAGGTTGCCCCCGAGGATTGCACCGGCTGCACCCTGTGTGTCGAGGCCTGCCCGGCCAAAGACAAGCAGGAAGTGGGACGCAAGGCGATCAATATGGCGCCTCAGCCGCCGTTGCGCGAGCAGGAACGGACCAACTGGGAGTACTTCGAGACGATTCCCGATCTCGATCGTACCAGCCTGACTTTCAATAACGTGAAGAACGTCCAGTTGCTGGAACCGCTGTTCGAGTTCTCCGGTGCGTGCGCCGGCTGCGGCGAAACACCCTATCTGAAGCTGCTCAGCCAGCTGTTTGGCGACCGCATCATCGCCGCCAACGCCACCGGCTGCTCTTCGATCTACGGCGGCAACCTGCCCACAACGCCTTGGGCAAAGAACAAGGATGGGCGAGGTCCCGTCTGGTCCAATTCACTTTTTGAGGACAACGCGGAGTTCGGCCTGGGGATGCGGCTGACCGTCGACAAGCACAGCGAGTTCGCCCGCGAGCTTCTGTCCCACCTATCCGAAAAAGTGGGCCAGCAACTGGTGGACGATATCTTGAATGCCGACCAGTCGGACGAAGCCAAGATCGGCGAGCAACGGCAGCGTGTCGCCGAGTTGAAGAAGCGACTGGGCCAGTTCGAAGACGACCCGCGCGCCCTCGATCTGTTGAGCCTGGCGGACATGCTGGTCAAGAAGAGTGTCTGGATCATCGGCGGGGACGGATGGGGATACGATATTGGGTACGGAGGGCTGGACCACGTCCTGGCCTCCGGTCGTAACGTCAACGTGCTCGTCCTGGATACCGGCGTGTATTCCAACACCGGTGGCCAGGCCTCCAAGGCAACCCCTCGGGCGGCCGTCGCCAAGTTCGCAGCTCAGGGCAAGGACCGGCCGCGCAAGGACTTGGGCATGATGGCCATCTCTTACGGTTACGTTTACGTTGCCAGCGTGGCCATGGGCGCCAGCGATCAGCAAACGATCCGCGCGTTCCTGGAAGCCGAAGCTTACGACGGGCCTTCGATTATCGTCGCCTACTCGCACTGCATCAACCACGGCATCGACATGGCCAAGGGATTGCAGCAGCAGAAACTGGCCGTCCAATCCGGTATGTGGCCGATGTACCGCTTCAACCCGGACGCGATCGCCCAGGGCCAAAACCCGTTGAAACTGGACTACAAAGGCCCGCAGATCCCACTCAAAGAGTACGCGTACAATGAGGCGCGTTATCGAATGTTGACACAAATCAACGAACCCCGGGCCGAGGCGCTGATGGCGCTGGCTCAACAGGACGCCGCCTCGCGCTGGAGCCTGTACGAGCAGATGGCGGCTATGCATTACCAGGCCCGCGGCGAAGAAGTCGAACCAGCAGAATAGACACGTGAGGAAGGATACCATACTATGGCTGACCTGAGAACAAGTTATCTTGGTTTGGAATTGAAGAACCCGTTGGTAGTTTCCGCCTCTCCGTTGTCCGAAAAAGTCGACACGGTGCGTGAGCTTGAGGATGCTGGTGCGTCCGCGGTTGTCATGTACTCGCTTTTCGAGGAGCAGGTGATCCAGGAAAGCCTGGAACTGGACTACTACCTTAACCAGGGCACCAACGCCTTCGCCGAAGCGATGACCTACTTTCCCGAGGCACCGCGCTACAAGCTGGGCACGGAGGCCTACGTCGAGAAAGTGGCCCAACTGAAAAAGGCGGTCGACATCCCGGTCATTGCCAGCCTCAACGGCACGTCGGCCGGAGGTTGGATCGACATCGCCCAGGACATCGAAAAGGCAGGCGCCGACGCGCTGGAACTGAACCTGTATTATCTGTCGACCGATCCGGATGTCCAAAGTGACGAGCTGGAAGACCAGTACGTGACCCTGGTGCAAAACGCCACAGACCAACTGGGTATCCCGGTTGCCGTCAAGTTGAGCCCGTTTTTCACCAGTTTGCCCAACGTGGCCAAGCGACTGGTCGAACTGATGGGGGGC
>CAZHBM010000010.1:0-23163 GCA_964529945.1 uncultured Anaerolineales bacterium
AAAAGCAAGGAGATCGCAGCCAAGACCATCCGCTCCCTGGATGACCTGGATGGACTGGGCGACTCCGACATTGCCCGCGTCACCGAGCAGATCCGAGCACGGCTGGACCGCGCGGATGCGGAAGTGGAAGTCACTTCGAGTAATTTGCAGACGCAGATTGATGACGTTCTGGGCAAGGATCGATTGACGGACCAGTTGGAGGAACGCAAACGCCGCCTTGGTCTCGGCCAGGAGTAGCGCCCGTTTTGGCGCCCGCCTGCCGATACCACCATACAAAAGTAGAAGCCTAAGTAAACTATGAGTCGAACGCGAACGGTATTTCTGGTAATCATCGGACTTGCCCTGATCGCTGTCTTAATCGGGGTAGTGGTTTTTGTGTTGCTGGCGCCCGCCGGTGAGATCGAGACGTCCGGCGTCAACCCCAGCGACCAGGAGCCGGTAGAGGTGACCATTGTGGCCGCTTTGTCGGTCGAACCGTGGGTCAACGCAAGTGCCACCCAGTTCAATGCGGACGGCCATAGCATAGACGGGCACCCTATTCACGTCAGCATCATCGGGATGGATGGGCTGGCTGCAATGGGACGCTACGAGCGCGAGGAGATGGATCCATTTCCGACCGCCTGGATTCCCGACAGTCGCTACCTGGTAGAGCTGGTGAACGCCACGTACAAGACCAAACTGGGCCGTGATGTGTTTCTAACCGATGGGGAGTATCGGGCACGGCCAATCGCCATTTCTCTGTTTGCCTGGGGCATCTACGAAAGCCGGGCCGAAGTGCTTCAAGACAACTATGGGGCCATCAACTGGCTGACAATCCACGATGCCGCGATTGCACCTGGCGGCTGGCGGGAGATCGGCGGTGACGGAGAATGGGGATATTTCAAACTGATTGTACCCCATCCCAGGAAGAACATTGGCGGGCTGGCTGCCATGGTGAGCGCTGCCGGGGAATATTACGACAAACCCGACATCAGCGTCGACGACATTACCGACCCGGACTTTCAGCAATGGCTGAAGGAACTTATGGGAGCGGTCAGTGACTATTCCAGCCTGGGGGCTTATCCCGGTGAAAACCTGGCGCTCTTCGGCTATTCGGCCGGCGATGGGGGGCAACTGCTCGAGAGTGACCTCCTGATCAATATGGCCGGAAGCATGAACCGTTGGGAGCCGCTGCGCATCATCTATCCAAAATACGTCTCCTGGTTCGATTTCCCGTTCACGGTGTGGATTGGGCCGGAGACAACCGCCTTGGAGAAGAATGCAGCGCTGGAATTCGAGCAATACCTGCTCTCGCCGGAAGTGCAGTCGCAAGCCGTTGGCTATGGACTGAGGCCGGTCAGCGGCGAGATTACCGTCGATCAGCCGGGCAGCCCCTTCGTAGAATGGGAAGCCAACGGCGTCACGCCCGTGGTCGAACGCGCCACGGCGATGCGCAATCCTGATCGAGACGTGCTATTGGCTCTGTTGCGATGGTTCGATCTGAACGTCGATCAGTAGCATTCACGCGCTATTAACAACCGAAACTGGGATCCGAAGGGAAGGAATCAATCCACCTATGCGGATTGATCGCATTCACATTCGCGGCTTCAAAAGTCTCCACGATCTGCGGCTATCAGGGCTCTCAGATGTGAATGTGTTTCAAGGACCGAACGGCAGCGGGAAGTCTAACATTTTTCAGGCCCTCGATTTGTGGAGCTGGCTGCACAAACAGGAGGAGACTCCCGAAGGACAACTCAGTTTGCTGCCAACTTCACGATTGATCCCCTGGGAACGGCTGGAAGGAAGATTCGGGCCGCCGATTTTCTCGATGGGTAAGGGCACGACTATTTCTCTATTGGTGCAGCTTTCCCTGGAGGCCCAAGATTTTCAGGATTCCACCTTCGTGCCGCAGGTTGCAGTTCGAGAGATAGAAGCGGTCCTCAGATCAAACAGCTTACCGGCTGACCATATCCGGGTAGCCAGTGAGTGCCAGTTGGCACTGCACCCAAATGGTGTTCTTTCATCCTGCACAACTCACGTTCTGAGCAACTCTGCCAAATTTGACCTGTCGGATCACAGCGCTTCTCGGCTGCTCACCTGCTTCCATCTGGTGCCTGCGATGCGACATTTCTCCAGGGAGACGGTCAGTGATGAAGAGGGAGACTGTCCCGCCGAGATACAGGCCGCCAACCTTAAACGTTGCCTTTTGGCGACCGAATCGGGCCGTAACCCGCAATTGAAGAAAAACGTGGAGTATCTAAAGCGTGTATTAAATACGGCACCCTTCGATTTAGGGACACTGGACGTGATGTTGGAACCGGCCACGAATCGTATCGATATCGGGTTCGTCCAGCCTGACGGATGGTTACCGTTGGAGAATATGGGAACCGGCTCGCAACAGCTTTTGCTGATCCTCGGTCAGTTACTGCTGAACGGATCGCCGGTAGTGGCCATCGAAGAACCGGAGATGAACCTGGCACCCAATATTCAGCAAGCGCTGCACGCTACGTTGCGTCGTTTGCAGAGAGATCCGAACTGCAACCTGTCTCAAGTATTATTGTCCACCCATTCATCACACTTCAAGGATGGGGCGACTGTGTTCGACCTAGCCGTGGACGAGTTGGGAGCCACTCAGATTGGGCGTCACAAGGACGACTCCCAGGCAGCAATGGTTGCGCCGGGTGGGTCCAGGGGTGCCGCGCCGACTGCCGGCCGAGGTATTTGATATGAGCGCACGTATTAGGTGCAGATTCTTTTTCAAAAGACATATTGTAGAACATGGGGTGGACGGCTGATGAGCCCCAAGCGAAAGCAGCTTGATTCTCGTCGTATACTCGTGTTAGCAATCACGGCCGCCGGGCTTTTTTTCGCCGCTTGTTGCGCTTGCTGGGCAATCTTTTCCGCCATCGGCGCCAATCAGGAAGGTGACACTGCCGGCACCGTCCCAACCAACGCGCTCCGTCTGGCCTACTCGCCCGAAAAACAGGTCTTTTTCGAAGCGCTGGTTGCCGACTTCAATCAACAGCACTTGACTTCGTCCACCGGCGAAACACTCGAAATAACAGCGCTTCGTTTGGAGCCGGAGGCCATGGTTGAGGCAGCTCTGGCGGGAGACGTAGATGCCATCGTGCCGGATTCGTCCATCTGGCTGGACGCGCTCGATCGGGCATATCAGGAACGCCAGATCGAGCAAGAAGGCATCGGCACCGCCGGCTCGATCACCTCGGACGTGACCCGCTGGGCAGTCAGTCCCGTGGTCATTGCCATGTGGGAAGACACGGCTCGCCAGATGGGTTGGCCGGATGAAGCCATCGGGTGGAAACAGATCCTCGAGCGGGCGCAGGCAGACCCGGATTTCAAGTGGAGCCATCCGGCGACCAGCAGCGCCAGTGGATTGCTGGCAACACTGGCCCAGTTCTACGCCGGCGCCGGTACGACGCGCGGCCTGACCGAAGCTGAAGCCCTCAGCCAACCCGTCATTGATTACGTGAGTGCGATTCAAAAAACGGTCCGCTTTTATGGGGAAGGTGAGTGGGCGATCATTGAACGAGCGCTGGCCGAGGGAAATCAATTCCTGGATGCGTTCGTCGTCCAGGAGCAATTGGTCATCTACTTCAATCAGCAGCCAAACCGGCCCGGCCAATTGGTCGCCGTCTATCCCGCCGAAGGCACGCTTTGGGAAGATCACCCGCTGGCACTGGTCGAATCGCCAACGTTGACTCCTCTGCAGCGCGAGACGTATCAGGCGTTTCGAGATTACCTTACCTCGGGAGCCGTCCAACAAGAAGTTCTGGCTGCTGGCTACCGGCCGGCGGACCTCACGATTGCTGTCGACGGGCCGGACTCGCCGATCAACCCCAACAATGGCGTCGATGCTGCCCAGCCACAGACAACGCTGCAAATGCCGGCGCCCGGCGTGGTGCAGATCGTGCGCGACGTGTGGTGGCTGACCAAACGCCACACCAACGTGTATTTGGTGGTAGATACGTCGGGCAGCATGTACGGCGACAAGCTGGACCGGGTGAAAGAGGCATTGGTTGCTTTCCTGGGGCAGATCAAGGGGGACAGCGAACGGGTCGGCCTGATCGCCTTTGCATCCTCCGTCTATTACACGGACGAGCTGGATGAATTGGGCTACAACCGAGCCCAACTGCTGACTACCGTCGGCGGGCTCACCTCTGACGGTGATACGGCGCTGCTGGATGCCGTCTACGAAGCCTATGGCCGGCTGCAGTACCTGGACGACAGGGAACGCATCAATGCCATCGTCGTCATGACAGACGGCCGCGAGAACAGCTCCTACATTGACCTGGGAGAACTCGTGGCTCAAATTCAGCAGGGCAACGAAACCGATGTTCCGGTGGTGATATTCTGTATCGCTTATGGTGACAACGCCGACACTTACACTTTGACACAAATTGCCAATGCCAGTGGCGGCCAGCTGCGCACCGGCGACCTGGAAACTATTCAAAGTCTGTACAAAACGCTGTCAACCTATTTCTAGGGGAGTCCTATGCCTCGCAGTGAAGACCTGAGTGATAAACTGCGGAAACGAGCCCGCCGGGCCATCGTGACCAATGCCTTGATGCGTTGGGAAAGCGCCGTTCTCCTGGCTCTGACTCTGGTCGGCTCGGTGCTGGCAGGGCTGGTGGCTGCCGTCGGCCTGATTTCCGGACTGTGGGCCCTCGGGCTCTTGATAGTAGGACTGGTCAGTTGGGTGGGTGTCGTCATCAGCAGCCTGTCCGATGAGCAAGATAACGCGCGTGTGGTGGCCAATACCTTGCGCGAGCAGTACGACCCCAACCATTTGCGCGCGCTCAAACTGCGCTCGCAGGTTGACAAGGCGCTCAGTTACCGTGAAATGCTCACGTCGACCATCGAGGGTGCCCGGGATGGTCTCCTGCGCAGCAGGCTGGCCCGGACCATCGAACCGATCGACGAATGGATTGAAGCCATTTATCAGATTGCCAGACGGCTGGATGCTTACGAAGCCAACACGATGATTCAACAAGATATGCGCGCCGTTCCCAAGGCGATCGAGAACTACAGTAACCAATTGAAGCTGGAGACTGATAAGACTGTCACTGCCAGCCTGAACACCGCGCTGGAGAATAAACAGCGCCAGTGGCAACAGCTCGGCCAATTGCAGCGCATGATGGAACAAGCCGGCTACCAGCTGGAAAGTACGTTGGCTATGCTGGGGACGATATACGCACAGTTGCAGACCATCGACCTTCAGTCGGCCGAAAAAGGCCGGACCGAACAGATTCGCTCGGACATCAATGAACAAGTGCTTCAACTGCAGGATCTGAGCGAGGCTATGGACGAGGTATATCAACCGCGAACGGAGGCAGCCGCTGAATAGGCTGCTGAACGAGATTGCGGCAAAACGTGGAGTTTTTCAGGATGAGGTTAGATAGACTGACGCACAGACGATCGAGAGGGTTCATACTGGCCGCTTTGGTGGCTATACCTTTGCTGCTGGCAGCCTGTGGAGGCGGCCCAGCACCGGAAGCCGCCAAGCCGACCAAAGGCGATCTGACCGTCTACGTAGCCGTGCCTCTGAGCGGCTTTCAGGCCAACGCCGGCCAGACGGTACTGGGAGGTGCCCGGCTGAAAGCAGCCGAGATCAACGCGCAGGGCGGGCTGCTGGGCTACCGGGTCGTTGTGGAAGGCATCGACGATGAAAGCGACAGTGACGTGGCGGTCGCCGTCGCCGAACAGATCGCCGACGACCTGGCAGCCGGCAAACGCGTGCTGGGGGTCATCGGCCATCTCAACAGCGGCCAGACCCTGGCCGCTATGGAGCTGTACAAAGACCTCGCCCTGGTAGTCGTGACCCCGACGGCGAGCGAGGTGAGCCTGACCCACAAAGGGTACCAGAACTTCTTTCGGGTCAACGCCAATGATGACGTCCAGGCCATGATCGACGCTCAGTTCCTGGTCGACAACCTGGGCGCGCAGCGGGTGGCGGTGTTGCACAACGATGACCCCTACGGCATCGGCCTGGCCGCCTCCCTCATCGACCAGCTGGCGTCACTGGGTGCCGAATCGGTTTCCAACATCCAGGTGGCGGTCGAACAGAGTACGTACGACCGCGAAGTGGCCCAGATTGAGGACCTCCAGCCCGACGCCATATTCTACGCCGGCTACGAAGTCGAATGTCCCTACCTGCGCCACGCTTTGATTGGCGCAGGCATTCAAGTTCCTATGTTGGCCTCAGACGGCTGTTTTTTGTCGGCCACCATCGACGAGTCTGATGGCACTGCCGAAGGGATGTACGTCAGCGCGTTTGGTCCCAGCCCATGGACGGCTGCCAACCAGGAATGGATTGCGGCCTACCGGGATGTAGAATTCCGGAATCCCGACACGTATAGCCTGAATGGTTATACGGCGATGCAGGTGCTTCTGGCAGGCGCCCAACAAGCCGACAGTCTGTCGAGTTCGGACGTGGCAGCTGGGATTCGACAACTCAAACTCGACACTTTGCTGGGGCCGATAAGCTATCAAGAGAACGGTGACCTGATGAATCCCACTATCTATGTGTTTCAGGTTCGCGATGACAATTTCTCTCAGGTTTTCCCGGAATCTGGGCAATAACGGCACGCTCCGTGACATCGAAACCAATGCATACATTGAGCCCAACCAGGATACCGGCTGAAGAGACTTCATATCGAGTTCTGCATTTTGATGGAATCTTGGAAAGGGATTATACTTGATGTTTGCACCCATAAACAGACAGGAGACGCTTGAACTATGGCAACTTATGACGTAGTGGTGGTCGGTGGCGGACCAGGAGGTTACGTCGCCGCTATTCGCGCCAGCCAATTGGGCCTTAAAACGGCTGTAGTTGAGAAGGAATCGCTGGGCGGCGTTTGCCTCAATTGGGGTTGCATACCAACCAAAGCATTGCTGCGCAATGCTGAGGTCGTTCGAACCCTTGGTGAAGGCAAGACTTACGGTTTCTCCTTCGATGAATCCAGTCTCACGATTGATTACGAGGCAGCGCAGAAGCGTAGCCGCCAGGTGAGTGGGCGGCTTGTGAAGGGCGTCCAGTTTTTGATGAAGAAGAATGAGATCGACGTGATCGAAGGCCGGGCCGAAATCAGGAACGCCAATGAAATTCTGGTCGGCGATCAGAAGATCACAACTAAAAACATGATTATCGCAACGGGTGCCCGCCCGCGAACGATACCCAGCGTGGAAATTGACGGCAAGCGCATCATCAACAGCCGGCACGCGCTGGAGATGACGGAGCTGCCCAAGGACATTATCGTTGTCGGCGCCGGCGCCATCGGTGTTGAGTTTGCCTCAATCTGGCGCACATACGGGGTCAACATCACCATCGTGGAAATGTTGCCTGCCGTCGTGCCGGTAGAAGACGCTGATATCTCAAACGAGTTGGGCAAAGCGCTGAAGAAACAGAAGATTGAACTGCGGTTGGACAGCCGCGTCGAGAAAGTCGATATCTCAGGGCAACAAATAGCGGTGACCATTTCGAAAGATGGCCAAAGCGAGACACTGAAGGCCGATAAGGTTTTGATGGCCATCGGTGTGGCCCCCAATAGCGAGAACCTGGGCCTGGAATCCGCCGGTGTCAAGACCGAGCGGGGGGCGATTGTCATCGACGACAGAATGGCGACCAACGTGCCCGGTATCTACGCCATCGGTGACGTGACCGGTAAAATGGCCCTGGCCCACGTGGCCAGTGCGCAGGGTATCATCGCCGCCGAGGTCATTGCCGGCCGGCCAACCGAGGTCCTGAATTATAACAAGATGCCCAGCTGCATTTACTGTCATCCCGAAGTTGCCAGTGTTGGATTGACCGAGGCGCAGGCCACCGAACAGGGCTACGACGTGAAGGTCGGCCAATTCCCCTTCCGGGCCAATGGCAAGGCGTTGGCATTGGCCGATTACGAGGGATTCGTTAAAATCGTCGCCGAGAACAAATACGACGAAATCTTGGGCGTCCATTTGATCGGCCCGCACGTCACGGAATTGGTCGCCGGCCCGACGGGTATGTTGCGGCTGGAGGCCACGTTGGAGGAACTGGCGCGGACAGTCCATCCGCACCCTACGCTGAGCGAAGTGATTTCCGAAGCGGCTCACGTGGCATTGGGCCAACCTATCCAGATATAGTTCTGCAAGAGCAATGCCTGATTGTGCCCCGGCCTGGGTCGGAGCACAATCAGGGTTTTGGAAGTATCATAAGGCTAAAGACGGAGTATTTTTGAATATGACGATTTCCTTTTACGCTCATGTCATTCAGATCATTATTTCGATCGCGCTGGTGACCATTATTTTGCTTCAGAGCAAAGGCAGCGGCGTAGGCAGCGTTTTTGGCGGCGACAGCTCGATCCACCATACGCGCCGCGGCGTTGAAAAGACAATGCACCAGGCAACGATCTGGCTTTCCCTGGCGTTCTTTGCCATTTCCGTGATCAGCGTCGTAATAGCCGCATGATTTTTTTAGCTGGTCTTCGGCGCTACGTGAACTCGCCGAGTTCTTGACAGTTCCATGGAACGTAGTATTCGATGGCAAGCGCTGATTGCCATCAGTGGCATCATCCTGGTCGGCGTATTTCTCTTCTCGATTGCGTCGGCACGGACCACCGTGCTGGTGCCTGATGACGGCGGAGTGTACGTTGAAGGGCTGGTTGGCGCGCCTCAATATGTGAATCCGCTCCTGGTACAGTACAATCAGGCTGACAAGGACTTGGTGGCCCTTGTATTCAATGGCCTGACGCGCACCAACGGGCAAGACGAAGTGGAGCCTGATCTGGCACTAAGCTGGACGGTCTCTCCGGACGGCATCACCTACGTGTTTAAGTTGCGCCGCGATGTACGCTGGTCGGACGGGGAAAAATTCAACGCCGATGACGTTGTCTTCACGCTGGCGCTGATACAAGATCCCGATTTTCCCGGCAATCCGTCTCAGAGCGCCCTGTGGCGCTCGGTAACCGTGGAAAAGGTGGATGATTACACCGTCCGCTTCCTGCTCAGCGAGCCATTCCCGCCGTTTTTGGACTACACGAGTATTGGCGTTTTGCCCGAGCACGTCCTGAAGGGCATTCCCGCCAGTGAAATCTTTACCCACTCTTTTAACACGCATCCAATCGGCACCGGCCCGTTCATGCTCACCGACATTTCCGCCGAACGAGCCACACTGGTGCCCAATCCGCGCTACTTCCGTAACCAACAACCTTACCTGGCAGGCATTGAGTTTCGTTTCTATGCCAGCCCGGAAGATATGATCGACGCCTACAAGGCCGGCGACATTCAAGGCATCAGTTCCGTGCCTCCCAACCTGCTGCCGGAGGTAGCCTCCATTGATAGCCTGAATTTGTATAGCAGTCGCCTGTCCGGATACCAGATTGTCTACCTCAATCTGCTCGACAAGGAAAATCTGCCCTTTTTCCAGGACGAAAAGGTTCGCCAGGCCCTGCTTATGTCGCTGGATAAACAGAAGCTCATCGACCAGGCGATGGACGGCCAGGCGTTGCCGGCTTATGGACCGGTAAGGCCCTGGATTTGGGCTTACGATCCCTCCGTTCCCCAAATCACCTACGATCCCGGCCAGGCACAGGCACTGCTCGATGAAGCCGGTTGGACCGATCACAACGCCGACGGCATCCGCGACAAAAAAGATGTCCCCCTCCAATTCAGTTTGCTCGCCGGCGACGACGCAGTCGGCATCGCTCTGGCTGAGGCGGTAGCCAAACAATGGTCCGAGGTTGGCATCGCTGTAGAGGTAACCCCAATAGCCGCCGACTTGGGAGAGCGCCTTATGGCTCACCAGTTCCAGGCGGCACTGGTTGAACTCCTATTGAGCGGCGACCCAGACCCTTACCCTATGTGGGACCAGACTCAAATCGACGGCGGGCAGAACTATGGGGGTTGGGACAACCGCCAGGTAAGCGAGGCTCTCGAACAGGCACGCAGGTTGGTTGACCAGAACGAGAGAAGAACCTTTTATTGGGAATTTCAACGCATATTCGCCGAGCAAGTACCGGCGCTTGTTATCTGCTATCCCGTCTACACCTACGCCGTCGACAACTCCGTACGTCAGGTTCAGATTGGGCAATTGGTTACGCCTTCTCAACGGTTTCAGAATATCGCTGATTGGTATATGAACACGCAGCGCATGATGATTGCGGCCACTGCTTCGCCCGCCCCTTAATTCTTGAAGCGCTCGGCTTAAAACCTACCTCTCGCGTACTTTTGCGCCATTGACATTATGTCAAAGATCGAGTATAATGCCTATAGACATAAGTATCGCCTGAGGCGGCGACTCATTTGACAGTATAGGCCTGACCTCGGCAGGAACTCCCACCCATTGTTTAAACCGAGCATAGCCATGGCGACGGACACAAAGAAGAAAAAACTATCAGACCAGTTATCTGTAATACGATTTGTGGTTATTGTCCTGCTTACGATTTGTCTATTTCTGTTCTACAAATTCGCCAGTGGGGTGGCCAATAATTACAGGGCCGCGCAAGAGGTCGAGCAGTTGCAGCAAAAGGTGACTTCTCTGGAAGACAGGCAACAGTCACTGGAAAAGCGACTCGAATACGTTCAGACCAATGATTACGTGGAACGCATCGCCCGGACTCAACTGAAGTGGGCGCGCCCGGGAGAAACAACAGTGGTTGTTGTGCCTGCCTCCAGGGACATTGTCCCGATACCCCGGCCAACACCGAACGTGCAACCCGAAACGAACAAAAACTCTGAGTCATCTTGGTTGGCCTGGTGGCACCTCTTTTTCGAGCAAGCACCCCCAGTCATATCAACTGAACGTTAGGATGGCCACAAGCGGCGGACAAATCGCTTTCCGCCGGTCCGGGTCACGCAAAAACTACCCCAGTAGCGACAACTGGGGTAGTTCGTTTTTGTATATCTCCCGGACGAACCGAGGAAGAGGCTGATCACGTCGATCGAGGCTTTGAGTCTTTCCTGCCGGTAATCCGGCGCACCTGCTCGTCGCCCAGGGTGCGCCTGACCCCTCGATTGAGCCAACCGAACACCTGGTTTTCTTTGAAGCCGGCAACCATTGCCAAAAAGAGCAACGGGGCCGTATAGAGCACGTTGACCACTGCGCTTGCCTGTTCGCCCGGCCAGACCACGGGCGACAACAGTCCAACCAGCCGAATAGCGACAAACGAGGCCAGATAGATCATTGCGCCCAACGCCATCCCCAAAAAGGGTTTGCCAAAGTAGGAGAGCACGTATTTTCTGTCGAAACTGCGATTGCGTACGTAGCGGAACAGGTGGAAGAAGGTCGCTGCAACGGCTCCTACGCCACCAAAGAAGAGCGATTGGAGAAAAACCCAAGGCATCAAGAGACTGTCACCGGCGGTTCCTGTGGCAAGCCGGGGCAACAAGCTGACCGGGTTGAAGATGAGGTAGATCAACCCCACAAACCACATTATGCCCCACATCGTGATGAACAGCGGCCAGAGCTGCTCTCTATCGCTTTGTTCGGCCCGGTCGAGGCGCGCGCGAACCTGTTCTACATTCCATTCGGCCTCGGCCAATTCGTGCAACCGGCGGTGGATCACGATGGCTCGCGCTTCAGCCAACAGGTCGTGACACCAATCCGTAATCTCACGATTCACACTGACCTTGTCCCCAAGAATGCGCTCGTATTGCTTGCGGATCGAGCGGTGCAAAGCCAGCAATTGTTCTTGCACATCTTCCTGCTGCAGCAACACCTGCCGCGCTTCCTCCGTGAGACTTGGGCTGGCAGAGACCCGTTTCTCGTGCGCAACATCTCCAGAGGAGTCGACCAGCCCGGCTGTCTGGTCGTCCGCCACGGCAGCCGGCTCCCTGTCCGTGGAGTCTGATTGCACCGGGGGTTCCGCCACGAAAACCTCTTCCACAACGACGGAGGGTGGGGCTTTGTCCAGTTCGGACGAGGGAGGCGGGGCAGGCGCCGGCCGAGGGGCCGACGGAGGCACCGGTGATATCCACTCGACGGCCGGCAGCGGGCCGGCGTCTCCACTCTGTAAAGGGGAAGACTCGTCCGATTCGCACGCGCCGTCGGTGCCTATGGCCGCCACCGCTTCCGCATCCAGCAATTCCTCAATTCGTCTCTCAACGTCAGGGTCGACCTCTTTGATCGATAGGGCCGGCGCGCGGATGGCATTCCTTGGAGCGACCAACGTGTCCACGGACCGGTCTCCGTCGCCCCCGCGCCCCACGGCAATCCTTCCCCATGCACCGAGTAAGGAGCGATCGGCCCGCTTGCGTCGTTTTAATCCCAGGATTTCCTGGCCTCGCTCCATAAGACTGGTTCGCATTTTTACCATGATGCGCCGTCTCCATCCTATCCAGAGAGATTCTCTTGAGGCAGGTAGCTTCACTTAGAAAATTATAGCATACATAACTCAATTTGTCATCTAAATGATCTCCGGTGGGTGTGTCCCAATCGTTGTTCTTTGCGGGTGGAAGGCCTTCCACCCGCAAAGAACAATAACCGTTACCCGAGGAAAATTGGGGGGACACGCAAGCCACACCCGGTTGACCGGCAGTCTTGCGAATGCTATACTCTTCGCTCGGAGAAACGAATGGCAAACCAACAACGCTGGCGTTTTACCTTCGCCAAGGGTGAAGGTATCAAATACATATCGCATCTGGACCTGCATACCGCCTGGGAGCGTGCCATGCGCCGGGCCGACCTGCCGTTGGCGTATTCTTTGGGCTTCAACCCTCAGGCCAAATTGCAGTTGGCGGCCGCGCTACCGGTTGGCTATATGGGCACGTCGGAAATAATGGACGTGTTTCTGACCGGCCCGATGACCTCGGCGGAAGTGCTAGATCGTCTGCGACCGGTCCTGCCCACCGACCTGGTCCTGATCGGAGCCGAAATTGTTGACTCCCAACAGCCATCGTTACAGTCGGCGCTGGTCGAGGCTGTCTACAAAGTGGAAGTTGAAACGGCGATTGAAACCACCACTATAGAGGACAAAATCAGAGAATTTATGGATGCGACCGTGGTTGAGCAGCCACGGCTGCGAAAGGGGCGCGTCGAAACGGTCAACATTCGAGACCTTGTCCTCGACCTGCACCTGGATGCTGCCGGTCGCAGTGCGCCGGTCACACTGGAAATGCGGCTCAAGGCCGGCCAAAGGGGAAACGCGCGGCCGGAAACGGTCTTGCAGGCGTTGGGGTTGCCGGACACCTGTTTCCGGGCCACACGCACAAGGTTGATCTTTGAATTTGACACACATTAGCAAGATCGGTATAATAATCTTTTGTGAGACAGGGCACTGCCCGTCACCTTGAAGATGCAAAAGACGGAGGCTTTCATGTATGCTGTTATAGAGAGCGGTGGCAAGCAATATCGGGTTAGCGAAGGTGACCGCATAATGGTCGAGGTTCTGCCCTACTCGATTGGCGAAGAAGTCGAATTTGACCGGGTTTTGCTGGTTTCCAGTGAGTCGGGAGTCAAAGTAGGGCAACCGACGGTGAAGGGAGCCAAAGTCGTTAGCAGAGTCGAGGCACTGCAGAAAGGCCCCAAGGTAAAGGTATGGAAGTATCGCCCCAAAGAGCGATATCGACGCCGCCAGGGACACCGGCAGTTGCACACACGTCTCCACATCGAAAAGATCGTCAACTAGCCTGCGTGGCTGGTCACATTTTTCTGGAGGACAGTTATGGCGCATAAGAAAGGTGGCGGCTCCAGCCGCAACGGTCGTGACAGCCAGTCTAAGAGACTGGGTGTGAAGAGATTCGGTGGCGAACAGGTACGCTCCGGCAACATTTTGGTCCGCCAGCGAGGGACTCAGTTCCTCCCGGGTGTCAATGTTGGAATGGGACGTGACCATACATTGTTTGCTACGATTGAAGGCTTGGTGAAGTTCGAATACGCCAAGCGTGGGAAGAAACAAATCAGCGTTTATCCAGACGAAGCATAAGCTATTTCGCCTGGAAACGGCTGGATGAAAGGTTTTGGGTTGATTGATGAAGGACGGCATTCATCCGAAGTATTATCCTGAAGCGAAGGTAATCTGTAGCTGTGGAGCCACCTGGACGACAGGTTCGACAGTCGAAGTGCTACGCACAGACGTTTGCTCGAGCTGTCATCCCTTCTTCACCGGTGAGCAGCGAATTATCGACACGGCTGGTCAGGTTGATCGCTTCCAGAAGCGTATGCAACGGCAGACAGTGTACAAGGCTGAACAACGGGCTCGTTCTGAGTTGTCCCAACACAAGCGAGAGCAATTGTTGTTGAACCAGCAATTGGAAGCCCTCGAGCTGAGCGAGCGCGTTCACAAGGCATTGGCCAATTCCGGTATCGTTCGAATAGGCGACCTCGTGGATAAGCTCAAGCAAGGCGACAAGGAATTGCTGGCTGTTGAAGGCGTCGGGCCAAAAGCGGTTGAGGAAATCAAGAGCCAATTAGAGCTCGTTGGTCTGGTTCCCGAATCTGAATAATACATTATGGGGCCGGCGGCGTTTAACGACGTTTTGAACACGGCCGATGCATTCAGCACAGAGTGCTGGTGCAGATGTTGCGTTGGATTCCACACGCTGAAAATAACAATAAGTCAAAAGGACAGATGCTAGCATCTGTCCTTTTTTCTCCATTGGGAGGGCACCATGTATCATCGGTATGACGGCGGTTGGATCGAAGTCATCTGCGGCAGTATGTTCAGCGGCAAGACCGAGGAATTGATACGAAGGCTGAAACGGGCGGTCATTGCCCGTCAAAAGGTAGAGGTGTTCAAGCCGGCCATTGATGACCGCTATTCAAACGAGAAAGTGAGTTCTCACAACGGCGTACACTGGGACGCACAGCCCGTCAAATCGGCCATTGACATACTGGCAATCGTGGGACTGGATACCGATGTAGTCGCCATCGATGAGGCACAGTTTTTCGATTGGACGATTGCCGATGTGTGCGAGCGGCTGGCCAAACAGGGCAAGCGGGTAATTGTGGCCGGACTGGATATGGATTTTCGTGGCGAACCGTTCGGCCCGATGCCGGTCATAATGGCCCAGGCAGAGACTGTCGATAAGTTGCAGGCAATCTGCGCCATATGCGGCGCGCCTGCCAGCCGTACGCAACGCTTGATAAACGGCTTGCCCGCAAATCACGATGAACCGCAAATCTTGGTGGGGGCCAAAGAGGCCTATCAGGCCCGCTGCCGCCGCTGCCACGAGGTACCGAGTTCCCTCGGCCCGGAGGAAAAGGAAGTGGGAGAATAGCTGGTCGTTGCGCCTGCCCTCTCGTTGAGTGTCAAAAATACTAAGGCCCCAGACATTTCTGTCTGGGGCCTTTTCTTCAAGGCTGTGGCCCATAGGGGATTCGAACCCCTGTTTCAGCCTTGAGAGGGCCGCGTCCTGGGCCTCTAGACGAATGGGCCAACAGAGTCGTTCACTGATTTTACTCGAATATTGATGTCTGTCAAATACTCGCACCCATTTCGATCACAGTTGCGCGGCGGCGGCCTCATCGACCAGCCACAACAGAGTCCCATCCTCCGGCTGCACGATTTGAGCCGGCAACAGATCGGGTTGATAATTCTCAGTCAGTACTCGCCGCAAAATTTCGGCTTTGCCGGCACCGGACACCAAAAAAGCCACTGTGTGGGCTGCATTCAAGACGGGCGGAGTGAGTGTCAGCCGCCACATGTCCAGCTTAGGCACGTAATGTCCAATCACCCATTGTTTCTTTTCGTGAATGGCGGCTGTGCCAGGGAACAACGAAGCCGTATGCCCGTCCTCGCCCAGGCCCAGGAAGACCAGGTCAAAACGAGGCCAGCCACGGGACCCGAATACTTCTTTGAGCTCCTGTGTATACTCCGTCGCGGCTGCTTCCGGCTTCATCTCCCCTCGCATCCGGTGGACATTTTCTGCCGGCAGCGGGACCTTGGACAGCCAGACACCGTACGTCATTCCATAATTGCTTTCTGCATCGTCCGGGGGGACACAGCGTTCATCTCCCCAGAAAACGTGGACGGCTGACCAGTCTACCCGGCTGGCGTACGCGTTGCTGCCGAGAAGGGAATAGATGGCTTTGGGTGTCGAACCCCCCGACAGCGCAACGGTGAAGCGCCCCGAATCTTGCACTGCCTCTCGGGCCGATTCTACAAACAGCGCGGCGACATATGCAGCGAATTCATCAGGTGAAATCTTCTGTATGTCAGACACAATCACTCTCCTCTCCCTGGCACCCTCGGTGCCACATACAATTGTGGCGCGCCACCAACTGGTCGGCCTCCGACGGACCCCAACTAAGCCTTGGATAGGTCACCAGAGGCGGAGCTTGGTCGGTTTCCCAGCCCTGTTGAATGGGATCGATCAACTGCCAGGCGAGGTCGATCTCGTCACAACGTGCAAACAGTGATGCGTCCCCTTTAAGTGCGTCCAGAAGTAGTCGCTCGTAGGCATCGGGCAACTTCAGATCCCCAAACGAGGAGCGATAGTGAAACTCCATATCTCGCGAGCGTGTCTCTTGAGCCGAACCAGGCACTTTGGTCTCAAACCTTAGATGAATACCCTCATCCGGTTGAATACACATCGACAATGTATTCGGATGGAATTCTCGGTCTGGTTTTAATTCGAACATCACGTGCGGTGGAGACTGAAACTCCACCACGATCTGCGACGTCTTTTTTGCCAGAGTTTTTCCGGAGCGCAGGAAAAACGGAACACCTTTCCAGCGCCAATTATCGACAAATAGGCGCAGGGCAGCATATGTGGCCGTGTTGGAGTCGGGGGCCACGCCAGGAACGTCCCGATAGCCCTCATACTGAGCGCGCACCGTATCTTCCAGCTGTAAGGGGCGAACAGCCGTCAGGACCTTCACTTTTTCGTTGCGCAACGCGTTGGCATCAAAAGAAGAGGATGGCTCCATTGCCACCAGGGTCAGCAGCTGCAGCAAATGGTTCTGAAACATGTCGCGCAACACGCCTGCCTTGTCGTAATAATTGCCGCGATGTCCCACGTCAACGCATTCGGCCACAGTAATCTGCACGTTGGCCACGTAACGCCGATTCCAGATTGGCTCGAATATGGTGTTGGCGAAGCGGAAGAACAGAATGTTTTGGGCAGTCTCCTTTCCAAGGTAATGATCGATGCGGAAGATCTGGCTCTCCCGGAAGACCCTGTGCACAGCCCGGTTCAGATTGCGCGCCGAAGCCAGGTCGTGCCCGAACGGCTTTTCGATCACGATATTTCGTTTTCCCTCTTCTTCAGCGGTCATATTGGCCGCACTCAAATTGTTGACCGCCGGCACATACAATCCGGGCGCCGTAGCCAGGTAGTACAAACGATTGGTCGGCCCGCCTTCGATCTGCTCCAAATACTCACGTAGGTTATTCATGTCGGAAACGTCACTCAAGTCGCCAGGGAAATACCGTATCTGAGGGGCAAAGGCGTTCCAAGTCTCTCTATCAAACGTGTCGGGACTACGTTTTTCGACTCCCTGGCGCAAGTGCTCGCGGAAACTCTCGTCGTCGTAACGATGGCGCGACATTCCCACTATCCTGGTGCCGTCGGGTAGCCTTTGCTTGCGAAATAGGTTATATAACGACGGCACCAACTTGCGTTCGGTCAAATCGCCCGACGCACCAAATATGACAATGGTGGAGGTCGATGGGAGGTCCGTTCTGGGCAACTCGGCGACAATATCCTCTACATTCATCGCTGGCTCATCACAAAGCATATTAGCTCCTTTGTTCCAAAGCACTGCCTAGGCCGCAATCAGCTGTTGGAGAGAGACAAGCTCACGCTGGCCGGCCAAAACTGGCTCACATCCTGCCATACACAGGCAAGGTTACTCCATGAATCTCACGCGCGCTCTCAGACGCCAGAAACAGGATGGCGCCAGCCACAGCTTCCGGCGTCACCCAATGGCTGAAATCGGCCTCAGGCATGGCCGCCCGATTCTCCGGTGTATCTATTACGCCGGGCAGAACGCAATTGACGTTAATACCTGATTTCTTGAGCTCGGCGGCCATACTCTGGGTGAGGCGTATGACGCCGCATTTGGCGATACTGTATGCGGACGTGTTCTTGCGTCCCTCTAACCCACTTCTGGCTCCAATATTGACGATCTTTCCACGGTTGCGCTCGAGCATATGGGGGACGACCAGTTGGCAAGCGATGAACACCGACCGCACATTTCGGTTTAGCATATCATCCAAAACAGCCAGGGGCGTCTCGTGTACCGGTGTTCCGGCTCGATACCCGCCCACCGTATTGACCAGCACGTCTATTCTGCCCAAGCGCTCGACTATTCGGTCGATGGTGACCCGCATCGATTCGGGGTCGGTAGCTTGGGCCGCATCCAACAACAGGTGTTCCGGTAAGGCCACCGGCCGGGGAAAGGCCTCGGCCAGCCGCCCTGTCTTATGATCCAAGAGGGCCAACCGGGCGCCCGCATCCAAGAATGCTCCGGCGACGGCCTGCCCCAAATTACCCACCGCCCCGGTCACGACTACAGTCTGGTTCGAGAAGTCGTACATTATTCACGCGTCCCCCCTGTCAACCCAATGCAGCACATAAATTGTACACGTTTCGGTTCTGCCTGTCTACTGATTCTGAATGAAAGCCAGGAAGAGCAATCACAAAAATTCATTGACGAAAGCTATTGCCTATGCTATACTGCTAGCGAAATTGGGGGGAACTGAATATGGTCAGCCTAAAGGAACGACTTCACCAGGATCAAATTTTGATTGCGGATGGCGCGACCGGCACGTTTCTCCAACAGGCCGGGCTGCCGGTTGGGACCGTACCCGAACGCTGGAATCTCGAAAATCCCGATGTAATCTTGAGAATGCACCGCGAGTACGTGGCCGCTGGGGCTGACCTGATATTGACCAATACCTTTGGCGGCAACCGGTACCGGCTATCGCGGGACAAATTGCAGGACCAGGTATTGGATATCAATGCGGCTGCCGTGAGGCTGGCTAAGGAAGCGGCCGGTGGCAAAGCGATGGTGTTGGGCGACATCGGTCCCACCGGTGAGCTCTTTGAGCCGATGGGATTACTGACGCCGGACAAGGCAATGGCCGCGTTTGCCGAACAGGCGGCGGCGCTGACCGATGCCGGCGCGGACGGCATCCTCATCGAGACGATGAGCGACCTTAATGAAGCCAAAGTGGCCGCGGAAGCCGTCCGGAGCGTCAGCCAGTTGCCGCTTCTGGTGACCCTTAGTTTCGATACCCATGGGCGGACTATGATGGGCGTTGACCCGGTTCGAGCGGCTGAGGAGCTCTGGGCAATGGGTGTCGACGTGGTCGGCGCGAATTGCGGGCGGACCCTGAGCGAGAACCTTGAGGCGATTCAAAAGATGCGTCAAGCGCTGCCCCAGGCGACCTTGATGGCCAAACCTAATGCCGGCCTGCCGCACGTGGAAAACAGCGAAATCGTTTACGAAGTCACCCCGGAGATTATGGCAGACTACGCCCTTAAATTTGCCGCTCTGGGAGTGAAAATTTTTGGCGGTTGTTGCGGTAGTACGCCACAGCACATCAAAGCTATAGCAGACGTGCTGCGTCGTTAGGGGTATAAAGCCTGTGGGCCGCTCGGTCGGGCAAACCGTTCAGTTGCGATTGGCGTTTGTCCGCCCAATCTGGGTACTTGGGCCGGGTTGGGCAGCAATCGGCGGTGCGCTGGCTGCTGCCGGTCGAGCCGGTCTAGCCCAACACTTGTTGGTCATACTGCTGGTTTGGATCCTGGCAGATCCCCTTCTGGGCACATTCTGGATACTGACGGCCGGTCCCCCTACGACGACCACGCTCTACGGCATCTGGCACAAGTTCTTTGATATCCATTTTCACGGTCCGGTCAAACCAAGCTGGATGCTCCCTTATACGCGCCCTGGTTCACCCGGGCGCAGGGCAGCTGAAATCGTCGAACATATACGACGCTGGTGGCGAAACGTGTTCTGGCCGCAGGCCGGGTCCGATGTCACCAGCGCCCTTCTGATCAGCCTGGCAGCCCTGGGGCTGGCCGCCACCTTGGGCTGGACAGTCGCGCTGTTAGCGCTCGTTTCTATGGGCTTATCAGTGATCACAGCTCTCTGGCAACGGAGCATTAAGCCCTACCAAACCAGGGCTGTTTCACTTTTCACCTTGTGTCGCGCCGTGGCCGACTTCACAATCCCGTGGTTGATCGGTGCGATAGCCGTCAAGAGATTGGATGTGCCGACGGTACTTGTTTGCGTCAGTTACACCATCACCTATTTCAGCCTGATTCACCAGCGCCAACCATTGTACCTGGCCCTTGGGAGCCAGGTAGCGGCCATTGCGGTCCTGGTGGGACTGCGACACCCGCTTTTCGCGGCTGCGGTGACCATTCTTATTATTGCTCAATGGGGACCGTACTTGTGGAGTCGCTATCTGGAGGACAGCCAGGTGCTATTAAGGGGTATCCAACCTTTGGTTCTACTCGGATTGCTTTTCACTGCACTAAGCATCAAATAGTTTTTTGTGCCGGGATATTCCCGAAGAACTGCATTTAAGTCACCCATCGTGAGGAAAGGAACCCTATGCAAAACACGGTCAAACCCACAACGTTGAACACACGTCGCATCGTCATTTCCGGTGTGCTGGGTGCTATCGCTATTCTGCTCGGATGGACGCGAATCGGCTACATTCCGGTGCCCAACCTGGCCGGTAACGCCACCATTATGCACGTTCCCGTTATCGTGGGCGCGGTGATGGAAGGATGGCTCGTCGGCGCTATCATTGGGTTCCTGTTCGGATTGTCGAGCTTCGCCCTGGCCACCATCCCTATGTTCAAAAACCCATTGATCGCCATTCTGCCGCGAATCATCATCGGCATTACCGCCTACTTCTCGTATGCGGCCCTGCGAAGGTCCAACGAGTATATTGCCCTGGTGGCGGCGGCGATTGTCGGCACCTTGACGAACACCTTCCTGGTCTTGGGGCTGGCCGGCTACCTGCATTACATCCCCTGGTCGGTTATGCCACCCATTCTGCTCACGAATGCCTTGCCCGAAGTGATCATTGCCGTCATCTTGGTGGTGGCGATTGTCGGCGCCTGGAAATACGTGGAGACCGGAAACGAGAAGGCCAAGATGTAATCGCGGTAAACGCCAATCATCCGCGGCAGTGGAGAGATGAGGAAACGACTATGTTGCTTTGCATTGACTTGGGCAATACAAACATCACCTTCGGCTTGTTCGCCGATCAGGACATGGTCAACAATTGGCGGATCAAGACCGATCACCACAAGATGCCGGACGAGTATGGCATTCTAATGGTCAACCTCCTGGCTGACGGCGGCTTTGCCCCCCAGGCCATAAAGGGTGTCTGCCTGTGCAGCGTCGTTCCCCCATTGGTAAGCATTTTCCAGCAGGCATTGGCCCGCTTTTTCGCTAAAGAACCCCTGGTCGTCAGGGCGCTGGCGGGCGTTAAGACCGGGGTGAAGATCTGTTACGATAATCCGCGCGAGGTTGGCGCAGACCGTATCGTGGATGCCGCAGCGGTTTACAGGTTATACGGCGGGCCGGTCTGCGTCGTTGATTTCGGCACAGCAACGACTTTCGACGCCATTTCGGCCGACGGTGATTATCTGGGAGGCGCGATCGTGCCCGGCATCGGCATCTCGGCAGAGGCCTTGTTCAACAAGGCGGCCAAACTGCCTCGCATCGACCTGGTCCGGCCCCCGCGGGCGATCGGCACCAACACCGTGCATTCTATGCAATCAGGTCTTCTGTTCGGCTATGCCGGCCTGGTGGAAGGTATGGTGGCCCGTTTCCGGGCTGAAATGGGACCCAATACGCGTGTCGTGGCTACTGGCGGACTGGCCGAAGTAATGGCCAAAGAGACAGATGTGATCGACGAGATCGACCCCTGGCTTACCTTGCGGGGGCTAAAGATCATTTGGGACATGAACCAATGAACAAAAACTGCGTTCTGAATGAAAAGCGCGTCTTGTTAGGCGTCACCGGCGGCGTGGCTGTCTACAAAGCAGTCTTCTTGGCCAGCCGGCTGACTCAGGCCGGCGCCCGAGTGGACGTGGTCATGACTGAAGCGGCCACCCGTTTTGTGTCGCCGCTCAGTTTTGAGGCAGTTACCCGGCGGCGTGTGTTTTGCGACCCGGAGGCCCTGTACCGGCCGGTGCCGACGCCGCTGGCCGGGGAAGATGACGGCGTACTCGGCATAACACACATCGAGTTGGCCAGGCAGACCGATCTGATGTTGATTGCTCCGGCCACGGCCAACACCCTGGCCAAACTGGCCGGCGGGATGGCCGACAATCTGCTGACGTCCATCGCGTTGGCGTGTTCAAGTCCCTTCTTGATCGCGCCGGCAATGGAGAGCCACATGTGGATGCATCCGGCCACCCAGGCCAATGTGTCCACATTGGTCACTCGCGGGGCCACCCTGGCCGGGCCGGCCAGTGGGCATCTGGCTTCGGGCGCCAGCGGCCCCGGCCGGATGAGCGAACCGGAGACCATTTTGGAAATGGCCAAAATAGTGATGGCCAGGGGTGGCAAATGGGCCGGCAAGCGGGTCGTAGTCTCGGCCGGTGGAACGCGTGAGGCCATCGATCCTGTCCGCTTCATAAGTAACCGGTCCAGCGGCAAGATGGGCTATGCGCAGGCCATCGCCGCCCGAGACCTGGGCGCAGAAGTGACCCTGGTGACGGCCCCCACCGAACTGCCGGATCCGCCGGGCATCACCACCATCCACGTGGAATCGGCCGAAGACATGAAAGAAGCCGTGCTGTCTGTGGCCCAGGACGTCGATCTGCTGGTTATGGCTGCCGCCGTCGCCGATTACCGGCCGCAAACACCGGCCAATCAGAAGATTAAGAAGACCAAAGACAAAGTGGTGCTCGAATTGGTGCGCACGCCCGACATCCTGGCCGAAATAGCCACACTGCGTGCGGACGGTCAGGGGCCAAAATTAGTGATCGGTTTCGCGGCTGAGACCGAAAAACTGCTTGATCACGCCCGGGCCAAGTTAAGAAACAAGAACCTCGACCTGATTGTGGCCAACGACGTCAGCAGTCCTGATTCGGGATTTGAGGTCAATACAAACCGGGTGATGCTGCTGTGGGCGGACGGGATGGTAGAGCCATTGCCGCTCATGCCCAAGAACGAAGTGGCCCATGCCATTTGCGACAAGATCAGTCACCTGCTCGAAAACGAATGATCCTCGGCCTGTTTTGGATAAGCCGAGGATCATTTGACCTTCGATA
>CAZHBM010000010.1:23173-24335 GCA_964529945.1 uncultured Anaerolineales bacterium
GGTCGTCGACGACACGCTCGAGACTTCGTGTCCCAACGTGTTTGCCGCCGGCGAATGGCGCCGGGTGATGTTAAGACTCCTCGTCGGACTCCTTGGGTTGTCCAGATTCCGCGCCCTCGCCGCCGGCTTGCGGCGCTGTGGCGGCCACACCGGGAAGATTCTTGATCGTCTCCACCAGGTCTACGCCCGTCATCGCCTCAACTGTGGCCGGCAGTTGGGCCACGATGTTGGCAACATCTTCAGTCAACTTGCTGGCACCGACCCCTTGCCCATCACCGGCGCTGATGATGACAATCCGGTCCGTCTTGGCCAGCGGTTCGGCAATCGCCTCAGCAATCTGGGGCAGAGAATCGATAATCTGTTGGAGGATAGCCGCCTGAGTATATTTTTGCCAGGCTAAAGCTTTCTTCTCTGTGGCCTCAGCCTCGGCTATGCCTTGCTCGCGGATGACGTCAGCTTGCGCCAGACCTTTGGCCTTGGCGGCTGACGCTTCACCTTGCCCCAATGAGCGCGCCGCGGCGGCTGAACCTTCCGCCTCGGTCAACGTTTGGTATTTCTTGGCGTTGGCCAGCGTTTGCACCCGGTAGTTCTCCGCCTCGGCCGGTTTCCTGACTGTGGCGTCCAATTCTTTTTCACGGCGCAAGATTTCCTGCTCTTGCACCTGAATTTGCTTCTGCTTCTGGACCACCTCAATCTGGACCTCTTCGGCTTTAACCTGCTGATTGGTGATATTTTGTTGCAGTGTGTAGGCCAGCTCCGCCTCAGCCTGCTTCCGATTGACTTCGCCGTCGTACTCAGCCTTCTGGATGCGATAGCTTTTTTCCGCCTCGGCAATGCGTGTTTCCGCCTGGAAATTGGCCGTCTCACCTTCTTGCCGCGCTTTGGCCGAAGCAATCGTTGCATCACGGGCGGCCTCGGCCTCGCCGATTTCGGCGTCACGCTTGACTTCCGCCGTCCGCTTACGTCCCAAAGCATCTAGATAGCCCCGGTCGTCGCGTATGTCTTTGATTGTGAACGACACGATGGCCAGGCCCATATTCGCCAGGTCTCCGGCCGCCACGTCCTGGACACGGGCAGCAAAGGCATCGCGATCCTTATAGATCTCCTCGACCGTCAAGGTGCCTAGAATCGCCCGCAGGTGGCCTTCCAGGGTCTGCAAAGC